>JACPFC010000014.1 GCA_016183175.1 Deltaproteobacteria bacterium | reverse complement strand
GGGAAACACCTTGTCTTTGTCGGACAGCTTCAACCCCAGCGCGAGCATGATTTTCCGCTTCGTGTCCATCCGGCAATCCATTCCCGATTCCACGCGGTCGATCGTCAGCGCCGAAAGCCCCGCCTTGCGCCCCAGTTCCGCCTTGCTCATCAAAAGCTCTTCACGAATTTTCCGAACATTGTTTTTCACAACGAAGCCCCTCCATTAATAGTCAATTATCTAATATATGTCTAATTTTGTGGTAAACGTCAAGATATTTGTTCTAAATTTTTTTAAATTTATTATTTAATTAATATAAATTATATTTAATCTATATTAATTTAACATCAATAAGGGGTTTGAGGGGTAAAAACGGGGTTGGAGGGAATTCCTATAAGGGAAAAATAGAAGGAGGTGATTTCCAAACCATAAAAATAGAAGATCAAGGCGGCCATGGCCAAAAAGGGACCATAAGGGATGATCATCGGTCCCGCCTCATCACTCCGATTTTTGGTTCGGGGAACAATCAGCGACACGACGGCATAGAGAATGGCCAAAACCGAGCTGATTAAAAAAATAAAAACCATCCCCTTCCACCCCAGAAAAGCCCCCAGCATTCCGCAGAGTTTGATATCTCCACCCCCCATCCCTTCCCGTTTGCGGATGAGGGTATAGAGCGTAGCCAGTAAAAAGAGGGTCCCTCCTCCGACGACAATGCCGGTTGCGGAATAGACGAGCCCCTCTTTCCAGAAAGGAAATTTGAGATAGAGAATGGCCCCCATCCCGCCGGCAATCCCCGGCAGTGTGATAACATCGGGCAAAATGCGATGGTGCAGGTCGATAAATGACAAGACGATCAACGGGGCGACAAAGAGAAGATACCAGATAAAATAGCGGTCGAGTTCATAAGAGACGTGAAGCAGTGTCAACACCGAAAGGCCCCCGGCGATGATTTCCACCAGAGGATATTGAAGGCTGATGGGCTCCCGGCAGAACCGGCAACGGCCGCGCAGGACAAGAAAACTCAAGACCGGAATATTGTCGTACCCGGGAATTTTATGCGCACAGGCCGGACAAAATGACCTTCCCCCCAGCGATTTCTGAAGCGGCAAGCGGTGGATGCAGACATTGAGAAAGGAACCGATGACAAGGCCGAACAGGGCGGCTTCGATGAGGAGAAAATTTTCAGAAGGCATCATCTGACTGTACAATGACAAATAGCAAAGTTCAAAGTTCAAATTATTGACACTTTTAAACAGCCTGTGTTACTGATTTTACCCGAAACGGAGGATTGTCCATGACCAAACCCACAACCGCCGAAGAGGAATATTTTGCGCGGGAAGAAGCGGAAAAGAAAAAACGCCTTGCCGCCGAGCGGATGGCCAAACTGGCCCAGGAAGAAAAAGACAGGCTGAAAACGCTCCACTGGATGCACTGCCCCAAATGCGGCATGGAACTCCACCCGATTCTTTTCAAGGGAGTGACGATCGACAAATGCTTCGCCTGCAAGGGGGTGTTTTTGGACGACGGAGAGCTGGAAAAACTGGCCGGTTCGGAGAGTGGATTTTTGAAAGGCGTGACAAGTTTATTTAAATGATTACCCGAGATGACGTTAAAAAAATCGCCAAGCTGGCAAAATTGTCCCTCGACGAGAAGGAAACGGAACGTTTTACCCGCGAGATGGCCGATATCCTCAAGTACGTCGAAAAGCTAAACGAACTCGACCTCAAGAATGTGGAGGCCACCTCCCATGCCGTCTCCGTCACCAACGTCTTCCGGGAAGATGAGGCAAGGCAATCTCCTGTCCATGACAAGGCTCTGGAACAGGCCCCGTCAGCGGAACAAAACATGTTCCGCGTCCCCCGGGTGATCGGATAATCACCTGATCACAAAAGATTCCAAAAACGATTCCGCCCAGGGTGACTTCGCCGGGTCCTGCGGCGAGGCGACGATGAGCTGGTAGATATTTTTCCCTTTGGCCCCGTAGTAGCGAATGGCGCCGTCCGTAGAAACATACCTCCAGTCAATGCCGGCAAAACGGCGGGTCACAAGGGAGGCAGACGAGGCGCCAAAAATCTTCAAATCGGCGGCGATCCTTTGTGTGAGCAACTCATCCGTGACCTCCCCTGCCGCCTCAAAAACCTTTACGTTCAAATATTCGTACGGATCATTGGGGTTGGTGATAAAATAACCGTAACCGGTCCCCTCCCAGACCGACTTTTTGATGTCGGAAAATTGCGATGGAACTACAAACTCGATTTGGCCGTCATCCGATTTGATCAGGGTGCCGTCGGATAGCCTCTGCTGTTCCCCTTCTTTCACCTCCTCAAAACCCTTTCCCAGCTTGACCTTCTTGAAGGCGCTTTCCAGCGCCAGGTAATTCACCCTGTCATCGGCATCATAATGAAAAACAAGGCTCGCATGCTGGGTGAGGCGGATCCCGCCCCAGTTCTGCACCACGGCATGAAAAAACCAGGTCTCCTCATTCGCCGTCCCATCGGCAAAATCGGGGGGGCCGTAAATCCGGCGAACATCCTCTTTTGAAGAGCCGAAGGTGACCCCTTCGTTGGTATAAACCGGAAGAGAGGGATCAGGGTAAAATTGCATCTTTCCCACAAAGCCCTTGTTCAGCAGATCCTCCAAAATTCGAACATTCCCGAAGGCAATATCCATATCCTTAAACAAGGGGGATTTCTTCTCCGAGAAAAAATCTTTTGCCTCGCCCATCGGCGAGGCCAGCCGGAGCCAGTCTTTTCCATAGGCAATCCCCGACTCATCCGGGACAAGGAGAATCATCTCCCTTTCCAAACCGGGCGCCCCTGCCTTTAATTCCTCCCCGGTTTTTTTCCCGGCCAAATCCGTTTCACGGCTTATCTCATGGCCGGGAGGGGGCAGGGAAACCTGGGGCATTTGCGCGACCAAAACGGAATATCGATCCAATGCCTTTAGGGGCGTGGGAAGATCATAAAGAACAAAGGCCTGTTCAATCACCTGCGGGGCAAAGGAATAATCGAGCCACCCGTAGCCCTTCTCCCCCCAGCGGGCTCCCCAGGAATTCATCAGCTTGATTGCATTTTTGGCGTTGTCGTACCCGACCGCCACGAGGGCATGATGCCCCAGAGAATCCCCTTTTTTTTCTTTGTAAATATTTCCGGAGGCGCGCATTCCCCGCGGCAGAAAATTTTCAAACATCTCCAAAACAAGCAGGACCGGCTCCCCACCGGCCAGATAGGCCCTGATGTGATCCATGTTTTTTTCGTCGATGCGCCGATAGCCCAGCCCCTTGAAACCCTTCGCCAGTTCTTTGAGTCTTTCATCCGGCTGTGTTGCAATGTCGTCCTCCCGGTAGGGCATCAGGCGATAAGGGACCGTCCCGTTTTCGACGATGAAATTCATGGCGTCCAGCAGATCGACCCCCTCGTCCTTTCCCCCGTTCAGCTGGTTGTAGATAAACGAGGGGCTGAAGAGATGTTCCTCGTTCAACCCCCACCCCAGCTCGCGGTTTTCCTGAAACGATTTGACGGCAAACGACAACGCCCATCCGGCGCAGGAATTCTGTTTTCCCTGATCGGCGACGCGCGGAAGTCCCGCCGACAAATCGATCGACGGCGGGAGGCGGGCGAATTCGGTTTCGGAGGCGTCGGCAAAACTCCGGATCATCTTCGCCTCCTCCATCTTGAGATAATCCCCGGCGGACGGGGCGATCAGCCCGGAGTAGGCGGTAAAATCCTCTTCCGAAAGGGGGGTGTTGGTTTTGACAACCGTCTCGGAGGAACAGGAGAGAAAAAGAAGGAGAGAAAAAACCAGACAAGAGTTTCGGGCGATTGTCATAAAACTAACGAAACCTACTTTACCGTAAAAACAATCCTTGCCGTCTGTCCCGTCGACTGGGCGAAGATGTTGGCCAGATAGGTGCCGGGGGGGAGCGAATTTTTGCTCATCGTCTGGTTGATCTTTGTTTTGGCCCCCGTGGACATGATGATCTCCTTCGCGGATGAATTTTCCGTTTTGATGATTCCGTTGTCATCCGAGACAAAGAAATTGACAATCACCTGCTCCGTCTCGGAAACACCCAGCTCCAACAGGGCATCGCTGGGAACAGGGGCGGAGACTTTTGCCACGCTTCCTGCCGGCGCCGGCGCCTGACCGGCAAGCTTCACGTCAAACGGCAACGACTCGGGGCGCATCGGCGTCAGCGCCAGGACCGGGGCGGCAAATAAGACAAGAATCAAAAATGGGATGTATCGCATAAACCCTCCTTTAAGGTTGTCGATCATACCCCTTCAAACTCTTTATTTCCATTTTTTAATTTTCGGGCGTGGTGGCAAGTCTGGCCATCGATCCGGTGGACGACATCCTCTACACCGGCACCGCCGGAGAGTCGATCCTCCGCTTTGCCCTTGATGTCTGCGATGAGTAGAGGGCACTCCGGACGAATCCGCAGACCTCGTGGCCGCACCCTAAAAAACCCTTCTCACGGCACCTGAAATCCTCTATATTTTTCGGCATGGAAAGGAAAATGACCCAAGCCGAAAAAGAGGCCGCGGAGTACGGCATCGATCTGAACCTGCTGGAGTATAATCTTTCCCTGACCTGTGAAAAACGCCTGGAACAGCATCAGGAAGTCCTGAATCTGGCAAACGAGATTCGGAAAAACACGTGAAAAATGAATGGACAACCTGAATCGTCTGCTTAAAACACTGACGGACGGCGAAATTGATTTTGTCCTCATCGGAGGATTTGCCGCCCTTCTTTTCGGATCTTCACAGGTCACGAAAGACATTGATGTCTGCGTCTCCCTCACTCCCGAACATATCGATCAATTGAGAAAATGCCTGGCTCCTTTGCACCCCAAACATCGCATGACGCAGAAAAAACTTTCCTTTCTGGAATTCCCGGAAGATCTGCGCGGCCTGAAAAATCTTTACGTTCAAACCGACCTTGGGATATTGGATATCCTTGGCGAAGTGACCAATGTCGGATCATTCGAAGAAATCAAAAAAAGGGCGGCCGAAATCAGCCTTTACGGAAAAAAAGTCAAGGTCATTGCCGTAGACGATCTCATCAAGGCCAAAGAGCTGTTGGGCCGCCCCAAAGATTTGGCGACGGTTTTGGAACTCAAGGTCATTCGGGAAAAAATGAAGTAGACAACAACTCAAATTATTTTCTCCACTGATTATGGAAGGATAGCCCTTTCAGCCCTTCAAAAAAATTTTTTTACGCAACCTTTTTTCTCGCAAACCGATAAGGCAAGAGTTAAGCAAGTAAAACAACTTTTTACCCGGAGGTCATATGACTTTGCCTTTCTCTTTGCCTTACCCAACGCCGGCTGACGGAAATCCTTCTCCCGTCGACTGTATTGAGTTTGTGCAAGATATCCGAAGGAAGCAGAATACGGACAATTTATCTCAAATCGACCTGACAAAAGCCGAAGGGGTCGACCGGCTTTTAGAAATCGCCCTCAATAACCGGAAAGCCATTGAATTTTGTGCCATCTCCCTTCACAAGATCTCTGATCCCCCTGTGATTCCTGAGACCGAGGAAGAATTCCAACTGATCCTTAATCCCGAAGTGAAACGTTTTGCCGATGAAGTGAGCCAAATACCCAGCTTTGCGAAATTGGGAGGAAAAGAGCAGGAAAAATTGTTGGGCGATCTGCGTTACACGATCCGCGAGGGGGACAAACCGACATCTCCCTTGCTGGCGGCACTGGTGGGTGGAGCCACCACGGGGGGTGGTTTGGCCACTTTCCGTGGTTTACAATTCTTCGTGGTCTTTAATGGTGAACGGGCGCTCGGTTACTTGCTTGAGGAAGCAAAATGGTATGGAGGAGCGGCTGTTGTCGGGGCGCTTCTGGCGGGCCTGGGAATGGATGCCTATCATAAAATGAACAGCGGTGTTGAAAAAAGGAACATTCTGGAAGCGTATCTCACTCAAATCGACGATGCTAAAAAAGCCCACTTCCACCAACTGGAGTCGGCATTTGCCCACTGCCTCTACCAAAACCCGGATGCCATCGACACGGAAAAACTGGCTTTGGCTCTGGCCAACGAAAAATTCCACGACATTCTCTTTGAGGACGGCATGGCCTGGCACTTTGCGGACATGATCGACCACTACGAGCAGATGAATCTGGAACCCCTCCCCCTCATCAACGACCGGGGTCCGGCGGAAGAGAAAAGACGGGCCAAAAACAGGGTGCAATGCGGTGACCAACTCGCCGAAATTAAAAAGACCCTGTTGGGCGCCCCGGCTGAATCCGCAGACGTCGTGGCCGCGCTGTGAAAATCCCGAGGTGAACCCTTCGACTCTCCGCCTGCGGCGGATCGCTCAGGGCAAGCTGGAACACCCTGCCGGAAAACATGGACATTTTACGGGATTTTTTTTAGACTCGATGACAAGTGAGTCCCACAGATTGTTGAGGAGCGATCCCCTCGTTTATCAGTCATCAAATCTGCCGCGAGAAAGGGTGGAATCCTTAAGGCGCCGGAAATCGAGGTTTTTTTATGATGAGGAGAATTCTCAAGATTGCGGGGATTGTAGCGCTTCTCCTCGTTATTTTTTCCGTCGCCTATTATTCGATAACCGGCAGACCCCCTTGGGCAAAAAAAATCTTGAGCGGCCTAAGGCTTTCCACCGACATGACGGAAGTCTATCCCTATACCCCGGCCAACAGCGCCACGCTGACCCAGCGTTTCATGATGAACCGCCGGATGAGGTATTACGAATACGCGCCGGCCTGGAACCCCAAACCCCCAAAGCCCCCGTCCGCGGGCGGCAAAAACCCGATCAAGCTCTACCCCTTTCCGATTGTCGAAAACTTCGACCGGAACCAGCTTTTTAAAAACCGCATCGACATCAACAGCCTTCCGGCCCCGAAAACCTGGGAACGATTCGGCATTCAGGGGGCGGGGGTGGTTTCAAGCCTGGCCATCGATCCCGCCAACGCCAAAAATCTCCTTATCGGGACGGAAGGGTCGGGGCTCTATTTTTCCTATGACTTCGGATTGAAGTGGGCCGAACTCCCCCTGCCGCGAAACGACATCCGCAAGGTTTTTATCGATCCCTCCAATTCCCTCCGCTTCGTCGCGGTGACCGGCCATTACCTCTTCCCCGATTCGCCCCCCACGGTCTACCAGTCAAAAGACGGCGGCAAGACGTGGGATTTCGGCTACCCCATCGCCCAGCAAACCGCCGGCGGCGCCAAAAAAACGCTTCCTCCAAGGGATATCGCCATGGTCAACGATCTGTTGACCTTGGTCGCTGTCGATCAGAACCCGGGCGCCCCTTCCTCCGTGTTGATCGCGCAAAAAAACGCCCTGTTGAGCGATAACACCCCCTTTCAGGTGGTTCTGGCCCAGCTGGCGACCGATGCCGGAAAAATCAAGATCAAAAAAAGCGGCTTCGGTCTCATAAACCTTATTCAGTCCACAACCATCATTGTGGGAACTTCCAAGGTTGACATCCTCTCCGATTCCCTCTACCTGACCGCCGATTCCGGAAAAACCTGGAAGCTCGTCTATCAGCCCGAAAAAAGCCTCGACTCCTGGCACGACATCACGGCCTACGATATTTCCGGAAACGGCAAACGGATTGTTTTGTACCTGAAACCCCATGTCCCCTACAAAAATGACTATCTGATCGCCGTCAGCGGGGATGGCGGCGCAAACTGGGAAACGACAACCATCACCGGCATGGGCGAGGATATTTATGACGGCTTCTATAACCTCACCACCGATCCGTGGTACACAAAGGGATACCTCGCGGCGCAGGACCTGGTCATCGACGAAACCGACCCCGATCACATCGCGCTCTTTCTCTACATGAGGGGCCTGTTCGAATCGTTTGACGGCGGAAAGACGTTTTCAAAACTCATCTACTCGTACAAGGACATCAAATATCTGAAAAACGCCGACGGGGAGACGCAGGCGATCGAACCGATGGATCTGCGGTACGACACGCTCAAGGTCTTTCCCCTTCCCGGCGGTTTTTCCTTTTTCATGCCGACCGATCAGGGGCTTTTTTTGCTCGACGGCGAGGGGACTTTGACCAACATGACGAAAGACCTCTTTTTGGGCGACACCGGAATGGTCGAGGTCACTTCCTGCCCGCGCGTCTATGCCGGTTTGTGGCACGTGGGGAGCTACTGGGTGAACGCCGACAACACGATCGAGGGTTTCAACGGCGGCGAAAACTGGGGGTATGGCGCGGGGGGGGATGACGAATGTGAAACGCCGGTTTTTTCCCCGGTGCACGGCTATCTCTACGATGGAAAAAATTTAAACGAGGGAAAAACGACTTGGTTCGGCGACAATCTCGACTACGGCTGGCCCATTGAGGAAACCTTCAAGTACTACGAGGAGTGGTGGACAAGCCACCGCTGGTGGGGGGGGTTGTACTATCTGGTCCGGGTCAACGACGCCTTCAACACCACCGAGACCATCTACCCCAACGATGACAAGAACAAGAGAACCCAGGCCTACGGCGTGGATCGTCTGGCGCAAGGGGCCCCCTACTGGATTCTGGATCGCGACATGGTTTTGTGGAATTGGGAGAACGACAAGTGGACAGTGGCAAAGAATTTTTCGGCCGGGTTGGACAAGGAAAAGGAAGTAGTCAAAAACGTTTCGGGAATTGAAATAGCGGGCGCCCGTATTGTGCTCTACGGAATGAAGGGATTGATTATTTCAACGGACAACGGCGGAACCTGGACGGTCCGCCTTTACGGAAAAAAGGTCCGGGCGTTGGCCGGGGACAATTGCGGAACAATTTATTTGGCCATTGAACCGGACCCCAATTTCAATGTGGGAGGGGTTTACTCTTCAGAAAACGACGGGGCTAATTTCTACAAACTGGGTTCGGGAGACGGCCGCTCCTTTATTTCGAGCCTTGCGATCGATCCCGTTGACGACATCCTCTACGCCGGCACCGCCGGCGAGTCGCTCCTCCGTTTTGCCCTTGACGTTTGCAATGAGTAAATTGTAACCCCCTCTTCATGGCCGATCCCGCTCAACTCACCATCCACGAACTGGCCCCCAAACTGAAAAAGAAGGAAATTTCTTCCGTCGAGCTGACGCAATCGGTGCTCGATCGGATCGAAAAACTCGATTCCAAAATCGGCGCCTTTGTCACCGTTTGTGCCGACCAGGCGCTGGCCCAAGCCGGGGCGGTTGATGCGCAAATTGCCAAAAACCAATACACCGGGCCTCTCATGGGCATCCCGCTCGCCCCAAAAGACATTTATCTGACGGAAGGGATCAAAACCACTTGCGCCTCAAAAATTCTTGAAAATTACATCCCCCCCTACAACAGTACGGTGATCCAAAAATTTTCGGAGGCCCGGTCGGTGATTGTCGGCAAGGTGAACATGGACGAATTCGCCATGGGGTCGTCCACCGAGAATTCCACTTTCAAGCCGACAAAAAATCCGTGGGACCTCTCACGGGTTCCCGGCGGCTCCTCCGGCGGTTCGGCCGCCGCCGTGAGCGCCGACCTTTGCAGTGCCTCGCTCGGCACCGACACCGGCGGCTCTATCCGTCAGCCTGCCTCGCTCTGCAGTATCGTCGGTCTAAAACCGACTTATGGCAGAGTCAGCCGCTACGGGGTCATCGCCTTTGCCTCCAGCCTCGACCAGATGGGGCCGATGACAAAAGATGTCGAAGATGGCGCGTTGATGATGAACGTCATGGCCGGTCACGATCCACGCGATTCCACGTCGGTGAATATTCCGGTGCCGGACTACACGAGTTCGCTTAATCAATCAATCAAGGGGATGAAAATCGGCATGCCGAAGGAATATTTTGCCGCCGGGATCGACAGGGAAGTTGCCGAAACGGTGAAGCAGGCGATCAAAAAACTCGAAGAGCTGGGGGCGAAAATTGAGGAGGTTTCGCTTCCGAATACCGAATATGCCACCGCTACCTACTACATCATCGCCCCGGCCGAGGCGAGCTCCAATCTCGCCCGTTACGACGGCGTCCGATTTGGATTTCGGGCGAAGGGATCCAATCTTTTGGAGATGTACGAAAAGACGAAAACCGAAGGGTTCGGCCGTGAGGTAAAGCGGAGAATCATGCTCGGCACGTATGTTCTGTCCGCCGGTTATTACGACGCCTATTATCTGAAGGCCCAAAAAGCGCGAACCGTCATCCGTCGCGATTTTGAAGAGGCCTTCAAAAAAGTCGACTGCCTCGTCTGCCCCGTTTCCCCCACCACCGCCTTCAAGATCGGCGAAAAAGCGGATGATCCGCTTCAGATGTACTTATCCGACATCTTCACGATTCCTTTGAACATGGCCGGCCTGCCGGGCTTGTCCCTTCCCTGCGGCTTTGATTCCAACAACCTTCCCATCGGCATGCAGTTGATCGGCAAGCCGTTCGACGAAGGGACCCTCTTCAAAGCCGGCCACGCCTACGAACAGGCCACCGAGTGGCATAAGAAGAAACCGCCTCTCGCCACTTGACGCTCCCCGCTTAAGTCTGTTAACCCTTCATTTCCATTTAAGAAATCGCTATAATAAATAATATGAAAGACATTCAGACATATCTCGGCGAAATTAAAAAGCAGATCAAAGAAATCTCGGTCGAGGAGTTGAAAAAGAAAATCGACAAGAAAGAGGATATTCTTTTGATCGACGTCCGCGAAAAGGAAGAAACCGACGGCGGCGTGATCCCGGGGGCCAAAACCATTCCGCGCGGCTTTCTGGAACTGAAAGTGGAAAACCTCGAGCCGAAACGCGACAGGCCGATTGTGGTCAACTGCGCCGGCGGAAATCGCTCCGCCCTGGCGGCCCGATCGCTTCAGGAAATGGGGTATAAAAATGTTCTCTCGCTAAAAGGAGGCTACGCCGCCTGGCAACATGCCGGTTTTCCCATCGAACAGCGCAAGACGCTCTCGTCTGACCGTCTCGCCCGCTATGCGCGTCATATTTCCATGCCGGAAGTGGGCGAAGAAGGGCAGATGAAACTTTTGGATTCGAAGGTGCTCTTGATCGGCGCCGGCGGCCTCGGTTCGCCGGCCGGGTTGTACCTTGCCGCCGCCGGTGTGGGAACCCTCGGCATTATTGACAACGACGTGGTGGACAAATCGAATCTGCAACGGCAGATCCTGCACGATGAATCGTGGGAGGGACGCCCCAAGGTGGAATCGGCGGTCCACCGCCTGCGTGGAATCAATTCCGACATCAAGGTAGAGCCGCATCAAACCCGTTTGGAGAGGACAAATGTGCGCGAGATTTTTGGTCGGTACGACATTATCGTGAACGGGAGCGACAATTTTTCGACCCGTTATCTGGTGAACGACGCCTCCTATTTTCTAAAAAAACCGTTGGTCGACGGTTCCATCTTCCGTTTCGAGGGGCAGGTGACGGTATTCGACCCGGCCCGCGGCGGCCCCTGCTACCGGTGCTTGTACCCACTCCCGCCGCCGCCGGAGATGGCGCCAAGTTGCCAGGAGGCGGGGGTGTTTGGTGTTTTGCCTGGAATTATCGGATCGCTTCAGGCGGTGGAGGTAATCAAGCTGATTTTGGGACAGGGGGAGGTGTTGATTGGAAGACTGATCCTCTACGACGCACTCAAACAAAAGTTCCGCGAATTGAAAATCCGCCGCGATGCGGCCTGCCCGCTCTGCGGAGAAAAACCGACTATCAAGGACCTCATCGATTATGACTGGTTCTGTTCGGCGGCAAACGTTCACCGCTGAATTCGCTACATAATTTCAAAAGGTTTGCCCTGGTCGGTTCGATAAACGGTAAAATCGCGGCTATCCAGGGTCAGGATTTGCCTTGTTTTCAGGCGACTTGCAAGGATGACAAGAGTGGCATCGCCAAAATCCATGGGGCAGTCCCGATATTTTTTCATCAAATCGGCGGCTTTTTTTAAATCCTCCGGCTTAAATTCCGGAATATCGACAACCCCTGCAGACATAAAATGAAGAAATTTTTCCTGGTTCTCCAGGGAAAAATCGAGAAGATAAAGCGTTTCGGTCACAATCGCAAGCGTCGTGGCCAGCCTTCTCCCCTTTAAAAGACGCAGTTTGTCCAGACAGGGTTGATAATCTCTGTCATCCGGGTTAAAACAGGCAACCAATGGGCCGGTATCAATGAGGACGGGATCGAGCATGGAATTTTTGGCGGAGATAGGTTTCGCTTTGGGAGGCCAAATCCGAAACGCCGCTCCCCGTAAAAGGCATCAGGGAGGTCAGCGCCTGATAGGGATCGGCCTGCGGGCTTAAACCGGCCCGCTCAAAATAATCGGCCAACGCCTCGCGAATGATCTCGGATCGGCTCTTCTTTTTGGCTTTAGCCCATTGCCGGACCTTTTTGGTCAGGGATTCCGGGAGACGTATTGCAGTTGTATAACTCATGAGTACATACGTAATACACATGAATCGCCCTGTCAAGACTCTAAAATAATTTGAGCAACAAATTCCGGTTGTTGCCGATAACAGGTTAGATGTTTATCTGGCCTTTACTTCTTGCAAGCGATTCGGGCCTTTGGCCGGGGGACACCTCCACTCAAGTCAGGTCGGATTCCGCTCTTTTGCCGCCCGTCAAACCGGAAGACAGCTATCAGGCCGCATTTCTGGGCTTGGGTGGGGTTGCCCTGCGTCAATCGGTTCCAACAGCCGCGCGTCTGGCGGCTCCTACGGCGCTGGAACAGGCCTCGGCTGTATGGGGAACCGATGCGGCCATTCTTGACGGGGGAATTGGCGCCGAGATGGCCGCTGGTGAAGGCTTGTTGACGGGCGCCTTGCGATTGGCGGTAACCTTTGCCCGTTTTTCGCCGCTGGCGCTCATTTTCATGGAATCAGATCGGCCGCGCCGAGAGAAACCGATTGAACCGGCACAGGAAGTCTATCAAACGGTCATCGAGACCGTCGGTGTCCCTGACTACGAGGCATGGAAAAAATGGAGCGAAATGGAAAAACACCGGCGGGCTATCCGGTGGATTGAGACCGAGGGAAAACGGCTGAAGCAGTCGGATGGGTGGACTCGGCGGCGGATTGAAAAATACCTCGAAGACAACGGGCTGACCCTCGAAGGGCTCTACGCGTTTGAGAATCCGCTTGAGAGTTACGAATTCAAATTAACCACCTCATCCGGAAATAATCCTCCCCAAAAAATCGATCGGGCCGGGCAATCATCATCCGCCGATCCCACAAAAGAAGAAAAAAAACGACGGATCATGGACAGCGCTTTGGGAGCTGAACCACCTTCAAATGCGGGAAAGAATTTGGGTCAACGCCGCGACTCGCAGAGGCTTCAAACGCTTGAGAAGAAAGTACGCAGAATAGGAGCGGACCGCCAATATTTCACCCATAGCCTTTCGGCAACCGATGGGGGATTAAAAAATATATTCAGTATCATTGTTGACGGCCGAACGTGGGGCATCGATGAGGGATTCGATACCTGGTTTGTCACCATGGGCCATGGCCATCTGCGCTCCCCTTTTTATGTGGTGATAAGCCGGCAAGCTCTCATGCAAGGCAACGACATAAAATCCACCGACGCTTTCATCGCCTATGTCGTACCGGAAGCCTGCGACCGCGATTTTTTGCGCCGCGCCTTAGACGAGGCTGTCGCAGAAAACCTGATCTCCCCCGAATACGCCGAGCGCGAAAAGGCCAAAATTGTCACTTATGAGGAATTCGTGGCCAAAGAGGGGGTCTCCAAGTGAAGGATTCAAAGGCGCCCTGAAGTAGCCGATTTTCCGGTTGTCATTCCCGGCCGCCGCAAGTTAAATATAACCCCTATGAAAGTTCTCCGGAAAGCCTCCATAAACCGCAAGACCTCCGAGACCAATATCTCCCTGTCCTTGAACATCGACGGATCGGGAAAATACCGGGTCAAAACGCCGATCCCTTTCTTCAACCACATGCTCGAGGCCTTCGCCAAGCATGGAATGTTCGATCTGACGCTTACGGCCGCCGGCGACGTGGAGGTGGATGATCACCACCTGGTGGAGGATGTCGGCCTTTGCCTGGGGTCCGCCTTTAAAAAGGCTCTGAAGGACAAAAAGGGAATCCGCCGTTACGGTCACTTCACTCTGCCGATGGACGAGGTGCTCACCACGGTGGCGGTGGATTTTTGCAACCGTCCGTGCATGGTGTACGAACCAAAAATCAAATCGGGACGGATTAAAAACTTCGACGTCCAGCTCGTCCACGAATTTTTCCAGGCCTTCGTCAACGAGGCGGCGGTCAATCTGCATGTGCATGTTCTGCAATCGGGCAACAAACACCATGTGGTGGAATCGATCTTCAAATCGTTCGCCCGTGCCGTGGATATGGCCACCTCCATCGATTCCCGGGCCAACGGCATTCCGTCGACAAAAGGGAAATTGTAAATCGTGATTGCAATAGTCGACTATGACATGGGGAACCTGAAAAGCGTCTCCAAGGCATTCGAGACGATTGGCGCGCGTGTGTGCGTGACGCGTGATGCGAAAATAATCCGCGACGCCGCAAAAATCGTCCTCCCCGGCGTCGGCGCCTTTCCCAAATGCATGGAGAACCTGAAAAACTACGGCCTCATCGATCCCATCAAAGAGTCGATTAAGGCCGGAAAATGGTTCCTCGGGATCTGCCTCGGCCTCCAGTTGCTCTTCGAGGAGAGCGAGGAATTCGGCCCAGCGAAGGGGTTGGGGATTTTGAGGGGGAAGGTGGTCCGGTTTAAATCCCCCCTCCCCCCCTTTGACAAAGGGGGGATAAAGGGGGGATTTAAAATCCCGCATATGGGATGGAATTCCGTCCGGAAAAAGGGGAGCCCCTCCCTCCTCAATGGTATCGACGATCAATCTTCTTTCTATTTCGTCCACTCCTATTACGTCGCACCGAAGGAAAAACCGATTGTCGCCACCGAAACCGAGCACGGCATCCCTTTTTGCTCGAGCATCGAAAAAGGAAATATCCTCGCCTGCCAGTTTCACCCGGAGAAGAGCCAGAAATTGGGCCTGCAGGTATTGCAGAATTTTGCAAAATTAAAATGATTGTTATTCCCGCCATCGATTTAAAAGACCACCAAGTCGTCCGTCTTTCCCAGGGAAAGATGGGGATTGCTACGGTCTATTCGGACAATTCGATGGAGATCGCTAAAAAATGGATCGAGGCCGGTGCGAAACGTCTGCACCTGGTCGACTTAAACGGCGCCTTCGAGGGGAAACCGATTCATTTTAAAGAGGTCGAATCGATCGCCAAGGCCTTTCCAAAAATTCAGCTCGAAATCGGCGGCGGCATTCGCGACATGAAAACGGTCGAGGCCTATTTCAAAAGTGGCGTCACCTACTGCATCCTCGGGACCGCCATACTGAAGGATCCCCGGTTTGTGGAGAAGACGTGCGCTCAATTTCCGGACAGGATCATCCTGGGAATCGACGCCAAAGACGGAATGGCGGCCGTGGAGGGGTGGGACAAAGTAAGCCGGGTCGCGGCGGGAGACCTCGCAAAAAAATTCGCCGACAAAAAAATCGCCGCCATCATCTACACCGACATCTCCCGCGACGGGATGATGCGGGGGATGAATGTTCCTGCGATCGAGAAGATGGCCGCTGATTCTCCGGTGCCGGTCATCGCCTCCGGTGGATTCACAAAACTGGAAGAAGTCGAGACGCTCAAAAAAATTCCCAACGTCTCCGGCGTGATTGCCGGGAAGGCGTTGTATGAAGGCTTGGTCGATTTGAAGGAGGCAATTCGCCGTGCTCACTAAACGCATCATCCCCTGTCTGGACGTCAAATCGGGCCGAGTGGTCAAAGGGGTGAAATTTGTCGGCCTTCGTGATGCCGGCGATCCGGTTGAAATCGTCGGGCGATACGATGAAGAGGGGGCGGATGAGCTTTGTTTTCTCGACATCACCGCCTCGCACGAAAAACGAAAGATCATCCTGGACGTCGTCGAAAAAACTGCTTCGCGCGTTTTTATGCCGTTAACGGTTGGAGGAGGAGTCCGCACGCTTCAAGACATCCGCGATCTGCTGAATGCGGGCGCCGACAAGGTTTCCATCAACACCGCGGCAGTGGAGCGGGCCGAATTTGTGAAGGAAGCGGCTTCGATTTTCGGAAGCCAATGTATCGTCGTGGCGATCGACACAAAGCGAAAGATCGAAGATCGAAGATCGAAGATGGAAAACAAAGGTGCATCCTCTACCTTCGATCTTCCATCTTCCATCTTCGAAGTTTATACCCACGGCGGCCGTAACGCCACAGGCCTTGACGCCATCGCCTGGGCGCAAAAAATGGAACAATACGGGGCCGGCGAACTTTTGCTCACCAGTATGGACCGTGACGGAACCAAAATCGGTTACGACATCGAGTTGACCCGTGCCGTGGTTGATGCCACCACGATTCCCGTGATTGCATCGGGGGGTGTGGGGACTCTCGAGCATCTCTACGAGGGATTAATGACCGCTGGAGCCGAAGCCGTTTTGGCCGCATCGATCTTTCACTACCGGGAATTTACCATCGGTGAGGCCAAGGAATACCTCGCCAAAAAAGGGGTGCCTGTCCGGATAATTGTTTAACTTGCTGATATTAAAAGATAATTTTTTATTGCCCTCCGGTTACGGCCTGTGGTAGAGTAAAGATGCATTTCTTAAGAGACGATGAGATCAAGTGTAAGCCGCCCTTAGGACGACCTGCCAGTGTCTCGCCAGCCGCTTAAGAGAAAACAATGACAAGGAGTCAATTGTGACTAAGAAACTATATGTGGGGAATCTCCCCTATTCAGTCGATGATGCGCAGTTAAACGAAATGGCCGCCCCGTTTGGGGCGGTGTTGTCAGCCAGCGTCATTAAGGACAAATTTTCGGGCCAGTCGAAAGGCTTCGGGTTTGTCGAAATGGAAAATGACGAAGAAGCCTTAAAGGCCATTGAGGCCTTAAACGGCAAAGATGTGGGCGGAAGAGCCCTCAAGGTCAACGAGGCCCGTCCCATGGTGCCCCGTGATGCCGGTGGCGGACGCGGCGGACGCGGCGGAGGCCGGGGAGGCGCAGGCTTCGGACGCGATCGAGACCGCGGAGACCGCGGCAATCGCGGCGGTTACGGCGGCGGAGGTTCCCGCTGGTAATCCTCACAAACTGAAAGATAATGAAACGTCCGTCCGCCATGTTGTAGTGGTGGACGGACGTTTTTTATTCCGATGACATGACTCAATCCCTGATCGATAAACTTAAATTCGACGCCAACGGCCTCATACCCGCGGTGATTCAGGACATGGAAACGAGTGAGGTCCTGATGGTCGCCTACATGAACCGCGAGGCGGTGCAAAAGACGCTTGAAGGCCCGTACGTCACCTTCTATTCCCGTTCGCGAAAAAAGATGTGGATCAAAGGGGAGACCTCCGGCCACACCCAGGAGGTGAAGGAGGTCTACTACGACTGCGACGCCGATTGCCTGCTCGTCAAGGTGATCCAGAAAGTCGCCGCCTGCCATGAGGGGTACCGGAGCTGTTTTTTCCGGAAGATCGAAAACGGCGAAGGCAAGATTATCGCCAAAAAGGTGTTTGAAGAGGAAAAGGTTTACAAGAAATAGCGGCTGTGATAACCGCCAAACAAACCGAAAGCGGGGTGATTTTTTTATTTCATGACAACCGTTATTGTTAAAGACGGCGAAAGCCTCGAAAGCGCCATCCGCCGCTTTAAAAAGCAGTGCGAAAAGGCCGGCATCATCGCCGAAATCCGGAAACGCGAGCATTACGAAAAGCCCTCAGTCAAAAAGAAGAAAAAAAGCCAGGCCGCGCGCAAGCGCTCCACCCGCCGGGAACGCGAATGGGAATTTTGATGAACATCATTCAAAAACTGGATGAAGAAATCAAACAGGCCATGAAGGCGCAGAATTCCGTCCGCCTCGGCGCCCTCCGGCTGATCAAGACATCGGTGAAAAACAAGGAAATCGAGCTGATCCACCCCCTTTCCGAAGCCGAATTCTTCGCGTGTCTTTCCACCATGGTCAAGCAGAGGCACGAGTCGATTGACCAGTTTAAAAAAGGGAACCGCGCCGATCTGGTCAAAAAGGAAGAAGATGAACTTCGCGTCATCGAGGATTTCCTTCCCAAACCGTTCAGTGAAGGCGAAATCGACGCGCTGGTCGCCGAGGCGGTCTCCGCAACCGGAGCCAAAGGTCCCAAAGACATGGGAACAGTGATGAAAGCGCTGAAGGAGAAAACCGCCGGGCGCGCGGACGGAAAACTCCTCTCCGAAAAAGTAAAACAAAAATTAAGTTCACTTTCCTAGCAACTTTTCCTAGCATTCCCCGATAAACGGTAAAACAATGATTCCCCAGGACAAACTTGATGAAATCTCCAATCGGCTTGATATCGTCGCGCTGGTTTCCGAATATGTCCCGCTGAAAAAAACCGGCAGGTATTACAAAGGGTTGTGCCCTTTCCATGCGGAAAAGACCCCCTCTTTCATCGTCACCCCCGAAAAGCGGATTTTTCACTGTTTTGGATGCGCGGAGGGGGGAAACCTCTTCGGCTTTCTGATGAAGATGGAAAATCTCTCTTTTCCCGAGGCGGTGAAAAAGCTGGCCGACCGGACTGGGGTGGTTCTTCCGGCATTCGACAAAAAAGACAAAAAAGCGAGGGAGGAACAGGACAGTCGGGAGGTTCTCTACAAGGTCAACCGGTACGCCGCCTGGTATTTTGCCGACTGCCTGAAAAAACCGGGCGGCGCGGCCGTCCGCGACTACCTGAAAAAAAGGGGCCTCTCTTTGCAGACTGTCGAGGAATTCCGTCTCGGCTTTGCCCCGGACTCGTGGGAGGGACTGGCCCATTTTTTGAAATCAAAAAATGTCCCGCAGAATTACGCCGAAATCCTGGGTTTGACCCGCAAACGAAAAGACGGATCGCCCTATGATTTTTTTCGAAACCGCCTGATGTTTCCCATCATCGATTTCGAGGGAAGAATCATCGGCTTCGGCGGCCGAAGGGTCGGTGACCCAAGGGTCAGTGACCCAGGGGCCCCCGCTGACGAGGCCAAATACATCAACTCGCCGGAGTCGCCCATCTATCACAAAGGCTTGAGCGTCTACGGGTTGGCTCAAGCCAAAAAGGCCATCCGTGAGACCGGAGAGGTGATTCTGGTGGAAGGGTATATGGACTTGATCCGCCTCCATCAGGCGGGGATTCAAAATTGCGTCGCGCCCCTCGGGACAGCGCTCACCCTTTCGCAGATCAACACCTTGCGACGAAGCGCCGAAAAGTTTACCCTCATGTTCGACGGCGACACGGCCGGAAAAAAAGCGGCCGAGCGGGCCCTTTGGCTTTTGTTTGAGGCGGGCTTTCACCCCCGCCTGGTTTCTCTTCCGGACGGGGAGGATCCGGATTCATTCATCCAGCGCCACGGCGGAGAAAAATTAAGACGGGTCATCTCCGGCGCGGGCCCGGCCATGGAAGAATTGCTTTCCGAGGGGCTCCAAAACAGCGGCCTTAAAGTGAGCGATCGGGTGGAGTCCGCCAAACGCTTGCTCCCCTTTATCGAGGCGCTCCCTTCGGAACTTGAAAAAAAGGGGTATCTCTCCCGCGTATCCCAGTTTTTGGGAACAGACGAGGTTTCGCTCAAGTCTCTCAAGGCCCGGCAAAAAGGGGAGGCGCATACCCTGACCCCCGGCAGGATTCCGGAGCGAAAGATTTCGCTTGAAAGAATCCTGTTGGAGCTTTATGTCAGAGACCCTTGCGCGGTGGCGGGCGTTCTTAACCGGGAATTATTCCAACAATTTGAAGACGAAAACCTGAAGATGCTCGCGCTGACGGTGGAAGAAAATTTCTCCCGGTTGCGATCTGCGGGCCTCGAAAGATTTTTGAACGGGGGCTCCGGTTTCGAACCGGCGCTTGTCAGCGAACTGGCGGTTGCCAGCGAATTATGGCCGGAAGGAGAGGATCTGAAAAAAGCGGCCGCCGATTGCTTAAACCGCTGGAAGCTCGAAAAGTTGAAAGGCGAACTGAAAAAAATCACCCGTGAAGTCCAGATGGCCGAGTTGAGGGAAAACAAAGACCAAATTTTCGAACTCCTGGTCCGAAAAGACGAACTGGCCAAGGGGATCAGGCAACTGCAACAAAATAATTAACGGGATAAGCCGGGTAACAGGCTTTATGGAAAAAGCAACCATCGAACAACAGCCGGCGCGCAAACCGGTCGACATCAAGGGGGTTCAGCAACTCATCGACCGCGGCAAGGAAAAGGGGTTCCTCACCTTCGACGAGGTGAACAGCGCCCTCCCCACCGACATCATCTCCGCTTCCGAAATCGACGACGTCCTCTCGCTGTTTGACGACCTTGATATCGAAATCGTGGATGGCGAAGACGACTTGAGGCTCGCCGCCAAAAAGGGGGGCGCCGAACCGGCCGTCCAGGCGGACAAGGGGGAGGAAGAGACGGCCGAAACCCCCGAACCAACCGAATTTGAGGCGGCCGACACCGCCAGCCGTGCCAACGATCCGGTGCGGCTCTATCTGCGCAAGATGGGCCAAGTGCCCCTTTTGACCCGCGAGGGGGAGGTGGTCATCGCGAAAAGGATTGAAAAGTGGGAAGACCAGGTTCTGCAAATCATCCTTGGCTCCGCCATCGGCAGGCAGGAAATTCTCGAGATGGGGGAAAAATTAAGCAAGGGTTCGCTCCGTGTCCTTGAAATCATCAAAGAGCTGGACGAAATGGAGGCCGGCGTGGAGGTTGACACATCCAAGATAGAGCAGGAGCATCGCGTCCGGGTCTTAAAGCTCATCGGCAGGATGAAGGGATTCGCCAAGGAGTTCAACAAGCACAACCACAAGGCGCAAAATAAAAGGCTCCGCGAGGCCAACCGGAAGGAGGCGGAGGAAAAGCGAAGCGAGGTGCAGATGAAGATGGTCGCCTGTCTTCGCGAAATCAATTTCAGCCGTGACACCATCAACCGCATCACCAACCGGATCAAGGAGACCATCGAATCGATCGAGGGGCAGGAGAGGCTTATCCGGGACAAATGCCGGTGGCTTAAACTCGAACCCGAAGAGGGCGTCGACATCTCTAAAAAAATCAGGAAGAGCAACTATCTCCAGCGCAAGCTGATGCAGGTAACCGGCAGACCCCGGCAAGAGATTTTCTCCGTCACGGAGGCCATCCTCGAGGCGGCCAAACAAACGCGGAAGATCGAGCTCAACTACGAGGCCAACATCAACGACCTGAAGCGCACCTACCGCGAACTGAAGTATGCCGAATCGGAGGCCGACCGCGCCAAGGCCGACTTGGTGGAGGCGAATTTAAGGCTTGTCGTCTCCATCGCCAAAAAATACACCAACCGCGGGCTCCAGTTTCTGGATCTCATTCAGGAGGGCAACATCGGCCTCATGAAGGCGGTGGACAAGTTCGAATACAAGCGCGGCTACAAGTTTTCCACCTACGCCACCTGGTGGATCCGCCAGGCCATCACCCGCGCCATTGCCGACCAGGCGCGCACCATCCGCATCCCGGTGCACATGATCGAGACCATCAACAAGCTCATCCGCACCTCCCGCTATCTGGTGCAGGCGCTGGGCCGCGAGCCGACGCCCGAGGAGATCGCCGAAAAAATGGAGCTCCCGCTCGAAAAGGTAAGAAAGGTGCTGAAAATCGCCAAGGAGCCGATCTCGCTGGAGACCCCCATCGGCGAGGAGGAGGACAGCCACCTGGGGGATTTCATCGAGGACCACGCGGCGCTGCCTCCCGCCGAGGCGGCCTCCCACCAACTGCTGAAGGGAGGAGGAGGACAGCCATCTGGGGGATTTTATCGAGGACAAATCGATTGTCTCCCCCAACGAGGCGGCGCTCAATTTTAATCTTTCCGACCAGACCAAATCGGTGCTTTCCACCCTCACCCCGCGCGAGGAAAAAGTTCTGCGCATGCGCTTCGGCATCGGCGAGCGCTCCGACCACACATTGGAAGAGGTGGGGCGCGACTTTTCGGTCACCCGCGAGCGCATCCGGCAGATCGAGGCCAAGGCCCTGCGCAAACTCCGCCACCCCAGCCGGGCCAGAAAACTCAAAACATTTGTTGATTGGTAAAATTGTGGGCTCGCTAGGATTTGAACCTAGGACCAACCGGTTATGAGCCGGCCGGTTGATCACAAGGGGAGGAGGTTTCCTCCCCTCGGCCGCTGGCAAAGCCAGTCGGCCTTCACCCCTCTTCACTAAAGCCGCTTTGCATTCGCAAAGCGGTTAGAGCGGCCGGGTAGACTTTGTGGGCTCGCTAGGATTTGAACCTAGGACCAACCGGTTATGAGCCGGCCGCTCTAACCAACTGAGCTACGAGCCCGTGGCGCACGATTATACACCAAAAAGATTATTTACAAATCATTTCGCAATCTGATAGGAAATACCACCTTTTTAAGGAGGCTTTTTGAAAAGCGAACTGGTCAAACTCATCGAACTTTCAAAAATCGACGCCGAAATCGACGCCCTGACGGAAGAGCGGGAAGACCTCCCCTCACAAATTGAAGCCCTTCAAATCCAGTTGAACGAACTCGATTTCTCCCTCAACGAAAAAAAGCAGGAGCTTGCCGCCTGGGAGAAAGACAGAAGAAACAAGGAACAGGACCTCGCCGAAAAAAAGGACTGGATCGCCAAACGGGAAGGGGTGCTAAAGGAAATCAAGACAAACAAGGAATATCATGCCGTCCTCAAGGAAATTTCCCAGGCCAAAAAAGCCGCAACCGACCTGGAGGCCTCGCTTTTGCAGTTGATGACGCAGATTGAAGAGCGGGGGAAAGAGTTGACGGGGTTGGACGCCGATATTGCCTCAAAAAAACCCCCTCTGGAAGTGCAGATGCGGGAGAAAAAGGCGCAAATCGGCGTTCTTGAGGAACAGGCAAAAGTCAAAACCGCCCAGCGAATGGAAAAGGAAAAGGAACTGGATGAGGCCATCCTCAAAAGATACAAAACCATCAAGGCCCGGCTCTCTCCCGCCGTCGCTCCGGCCTTAAGAGGGGTCTGCCTCGAATGCAACATGAACATTCCCCCGCAGTTGTATCTTGAGTTGCAAAAATTCCAGCAGGTTGTTTCGTGCCCCCGGTGTCACCGGATTTTGTATCTTGAGATGTAGCCTCATGCGTGAATATCTTCATGAAGCCCTGAAAGAGCTTGAAAACCGGGGCTTAAGGCGGTTCCTGAAAACGGTCGAAAGCGACCAGGGACCGGAGATTGTTTATCAGGGCCGCAAATACCTCAATTTTTCCTCCAACAATTACCTCGGCCTTGCCGATCATCCCATCCTCAAAGAAGCGTCGATCAAAGCGGTCAAAGAATACGGCACGGGGAGCGGCGCATCCCGCCTGATTACCGGGTCCATGACCCTTCACGAAAAACTCGAACAAAAAATAGCCGAATTCAAGGGAACGGAAGCGGCGCTTGTTTTTAACTCGGGCTATCATGCCAACATCGGTGTCGTCTCCTCGCTGATGGGGGAAGGGGATTCCATTTTTTCAGATGAATTGAATCACGCAAGCCTCATCGATGGCTGTCGTTTGTCGAAGGCAAGGACGCAGGTATATCGACATTGTGATATGGGGCAGTTGGAAGAACTACTCGTGGATAGTGGATCGTGGAGAGTGGATCGTAGAAAGACAGATCACGATTCACGATTCACGATTCACGATCCACGCCGTTTGATCCTCACCGACACCCTCTTCTCCATGGACGGCGATCTCTGTCCTCTCCCCCAAATCATGGAACTGGCCGAAAAATACGAGGCAACGGTTTTTGTAGACGAGGCGCATGCGACAGGGGTGTTTGGAAAAAATGGACGGGGGGTTGTTGAACATTTCGGAATACAAATCCCCCCTGTCCCCCCTTTGTCAAAGGGGGGACAGGGGGGATTTCGACTCATTCAAATGGGGACGCTGGGAAAGGCGCTCGGTTCGTTTGGCGCGTATGTCTGCGGACCGAGAGAACTGATTGATTATCTGATCAACCGTTCACGGACATTTATTTACACGACGGCGCTTCCGCCGGCGGTGATTTCTGCGTCACTGGCGGCGGTTGAGTTGATCGAGAGGGATGGAACGTTGAGAGAAAAATTGTGGGAGAATATCGAATATTTCTCAAAACATTGTCATCCCCGTGAAAACGGGGATCCATGGATTCCCGCTTTCGCGGGAATGACACAAACCAGCCCCATCATTCCAATCATCATCGGCAACGCCAAAAAAACCATGGAAATCTCCCAAAAATTGTTCGAGGCCGGCATCTGGGCCACAGGCATCCGTCCCCCCTCCGTCCCCGAAGGTCTTTCGCGAATTCGGTTGACAATAACGGCAGGCCATACAAAAAAACACCTGGATCGTTGCTTGGAGGTCCTGAATGCTCAAGCGAAAAATTTTCAGCAAGGAACATGACGCCTTCCGCCTGACCGTCCGCGATTATATCCGGAAAAAAATTCTTCCCCATTACGAAGAGTGGGAAAAGGCGGGAATCGTCCCGCGGGAGGTCTGGAGCGAGGCGGGGAAGCTCGGCTGGTTGTGCCCTGCCGCCGAAACAAAGTACGGCGGCCTGGGGGCCGATTTTCTCTACTCCGTCGTCATCGGCGAAGAGCTCGGTTTTCACGGCGTGCCGGGCGTCTTTTTCCCCCTCCACAGCGACATTGTTTTTCCCTACATCGAAAATTTTGCAAACGAGGACCAAAAACGGCGCTGGATTCCCGGGTGCATCACCGGCGAAAAAATTCTGGCGGTGGCGATGACCGAACCGGAGACCGGTTCCGATCTGGCGAATATCCGGACACGGGCGGTTCGGGAAGGCGATCATTACCTTGTGAACGGCTCCAAGACCTTCATCAGCAACGGCCAGCTGGCCGACCTGATTGTCGTCGCCGTCCGGACGACGGAGACCGATCCTCCCTACAAGGGTTTAAGCCTTCTGGCCATCGAGGCCGGTTCTCCCGGATTTTCCCGCGGCCGGAACCTGGAAAAGATCGGCCTCCATGCGCAGGACACCTCCGAGCTGTTTTTTCAGGACTGCCGCGTGCCGGTGGAAAATCTTCTGGGGCGCGAGGGGGAGGGGTTCAAATATCTCATGCAGAATCTCCAGCAGGAGCGCCTCGTTCTGGCCATCGGGGCCTGTGCCTCTGCAGGCGGCGCCCTGCAACAGACCCTCGACTATGTAAAAACACGCAAGGCATTCGGACAAACCCTCGGAAAATTCCAGAACACCCGTTTTAAACTGGCGGAGGCGGCGGCAAAAATCCAGCTGGGCCGGTCTTTTCTCGATGACCTGATCCCGCGCCACACGGCCGGAGAAAAACTGGTGTGCGAGGTGAGCATGGCCAAATACTGGACCACTGAAATGCAGTTTGAAGTCGCCCATTCCTGCCTCCAGTTTTTCGGCGGTTACGGTTATATGAAGGAGTATCCAATCTCCCGCTTTTTCACCGATGGCCGGGTTCAGAGCATTTACGGAGGGACCAACGAGATCATGAAGGAACTTATCGCAAGGGAGTTGGGGCTGTAGGAGGTTCATATGAATTTTAGCGAAATATTGTATGGTAAAAAAAACGGCATCGCGACCATTACCATCAATCGCCCCGACTGCTACAATGCCTGCACGCCGGTGACCGTTCTGGAAATCACGCAGGCCTTGACCGATGCCTGGGTGGATCAAACAATCGGTGTTGTCGTCTTGACGGGGGCGGGGGACAGGGCCTTTTGCACGGGCGGCGATCAGACCATCAGAGGCAAGGGGGGCTACGAGGGAACCATCGCGGCTCTCCCTCTGGAGGTGGGGTGGCAACAGGTGACGCATCTGATCCGCTCGATTCCCAAACCGGTGATCGCGAGGGTGAACGGTTTCGCCATCGGCGGCGGGCATGTCTTTCAGGCGGTTTGCGATCTCTCCATCGCGTCGGAGACGGCCCAGTTGGGGCAGGTGGGGCCGAAGGTCGGGAGCTTTGACCCCGGCTTCGGCACGGGCGATCTGGCCCGGACGGTTGGGATAAAAAAAGCCAAGGAAATCTGGTTTTTGTGTCGTCGTTATTCGGCAAGGGAGGCCTTTGAGATGGGGCTGGTCAACGCCGTTGTCCCGCCGGAAAAGCTCGATGAAGAGGTGGATAAATGGTGCCGGGAGCTTTTGGAAAAAAGCCCCACGGCGCTTAAAATGCTGAAATACGCCTTCAACGCGGAAACGGACGGCGTTGTGGGGATTACCAATCTGGGGGTCAGCGGCTTGAGCATATATTACGGCACCGAGGAGGCGATGGAAGGAAGAAACGCGTTCGTAGAAAAAAGGAAGCCCGATTTTTCGAAGTTTCGGGAGTAAATGCAACCAAGTCAAATCAAAGATCTTGAAGACCTCGATCGTGCCGCCATCTGGCACCCCTTCACCCAGATGCAGGACTGGGAGGAGGAAATCCCCCTGATTATCGAGCGGGGAGAAGGGAATTATCTCTTCGACATCCACGGAAAAAAATATCTCGACGGCGTTTCATCCCTCTGGGTGACCATTCACGGCCATCGGAAAAAAGAGATCGACGATGCAATCAAGGCGCAGATTGACAAAGTCTCGCACTCGACGCTTCTTGGTTTGTCCAATGTTCCGGCGGTCGAGCTTGCGGAAAAATTAATCCGCATCGCCCCGCCCAATCTGAAAAAAGTGTTTTATTCCGACAACGGCTCGACGGCGGTGGAGGTTGCGCTCAAAATGGCGTTTCAGTATTGGAGGAATAAATCCCCCCTTTCCCCCCCTTTGTCAAAGGGGTGGGGGGGGGATTTGAAAACAAAATTTCTGACATTTGAGAACGCCTACCATGGCGACACGATCGGCTCGGTGAGCCTTGGGGGGATCGATCTTTTCCACAACATCTACAAGCCGCTTCTCTTCGACTCCATCAAGGCAACGTTTGACAACGCGAACGATTTGATCCGTCAGCACGGTGGTGAACTGGCGGCGGTCATCATCGAGCCGATGATTCAGGGGGCGGCGGGAATGTTCCTCCAGCCTGAGGGATTTTTGAAGAAACTCCGGAAGGCCTGTGATGAAAACAATGTTCTTCTCATTTTTGACGAAGTAGCCACCGGGTTTGGACGAACCGGAAAAATGTTTGCCTGCCAGCATGAAGGGGTCTGGCCTGATCTGATGTGCGTTGCCAAGGGGATCACGGGCGGCACCCTCCCTTTGGCGGCGACGCTGACGACACAGGAGATATACGATGGTTTCAAGGCGCCCTATCGTGATTTGAAGACGTTTTTTCACGGGCACACCTATACAGGCAATCCGCTTGCCTGCTCCGCGGCGCTGGCGAATCTGGAAATTTTTGAGAAGGAAAAAACCCTCGCAAATCTCCCGCCCAAAATCGCTCATCTTAAGCAGGGACTGCAAAAATTTTACGATCTCTCTTCCGTCGGCGAAATCCGCCAGCTTGGCTTCATGATCGGAATCGAGCTCATGAAAGACAGGCAGGCAAAAGAGCCTTATCCATGGGAGGACAAAATAGGGATCAAGGTCATCCTCGAAACGCGAAAACGGGGGGTGATTCTGCGGCCGCTGGGGAATGTTATTGTGCTTCTGCCGCCGCTGTCGTTGTCCGTTGCGGAGATTGATTTGTTGTTGGAGGTGACATTTGAGTCGATAAGGGTGGTGACGGAATGAAATCCCCCCTCGCCCCCCTTTTTCAAAGGGGGGTTGGGGGGATTTTTATTTGCGTTTTCGCGCACCGATATGCTAAACACTCCAACCTGTGGAAAAAATTCTCAAAATCGGCCTCCCCAAGGGGAGCCTGCAGGAAGCCACGTTCGCCCTCTTTAAAAAAGCGGGGTGGGCAATCCACGCGTCCAGCCGGTCGTATGTGCCGGCGATCGACGATCCAGAACTCTCCGGTCTTCTGATTCGGGCGCAGGAAATGGCGCGGTACGTTCAAGACGGCATCCTCGACGCCGGTCTCACCGGCAGAGACTGGGTTCTCGATCAAAACGCCAAGGTGTTCGAGGTGGGGGATCTGGTCTATGGCAAAGCCGGAAAAAAACCGGTGCGGTGGGTGGTGGCGGTCCCCAACGATTCGAAGATCAAAACGGTCAAGGATCTGCAGGACAAACGGATCGCCACCGAACTGGTGAATTACACCCAAAGTTATCTGAAAAAACAGGGGGTCACGGCGGAGGTTGAATTTTCGTGGGGGGCCACGGAGGTAAAGCCGCCGGTATTGGCCGACGCAATCGTGGAATTGACCGAAACCGGCTCGTCGCTGAAGGCCAACAACCTGCGCATTGTCGAAACCATCCTCGAATCGGTCACCGTGTTGATCGCCAACAAAAAATCGTGGGAAGATCCCTGGAAGCGCAAAAAACTCGAAAATATCTATCTCCTCCTGCGCGGGGCCATTTCGGCCGACTCCAAGGTGGGGCTCAAGATGAATGTCCCGGACAAGAAACTGAATGAAGTCACAAAGGCCCTGCCGGCCCTCCATACCCCCACTGTCAGCGCCCTTGCCGACGCCGGCTGGAAGAGCCTTGAGGTGATTGTGGACGAGGCGGTGGTGCGCGACATCATCCCCAAACTGAAAAACGCCGGCGCCACCGGAATTGTGGAATATCCCCTCAACAAGGTGATTTTATAGCCGCTGTCGCCTCGATGTTTGCCTGACTCATAAATGCCAAATGTCAAAGTTCAAATGTCAAATGAATTTCAAAAAAACAATGTCAAATATTCTGTCATTTGTTGAAATTGTTTTTTATTTTGAACTTTGGAATTTGGAATTTGGAATTTCTCTTTGTCGCTAATTTCCGGTATCATAGTTGCAAGGCATGCCTTCCTCTCATTTACTGCAATTTATAGGCGGTCTGGCTTTCTTTTTCTTCGGCCTTTTTTCCACGCATTTGGGGCTTCAGTCGTTTGCCGGCGACCGCCTTAAAAGCATGGTGGCGCGGGCGACGCAAAGCCGCCTTAAGGCCCTGGTCAGCGGAATCCTTGTCACCCTGTTCTATCAGAGTTCCTCCGCCGTCACGGTGATGACGGTGGGGCTGGTCTCCAGCGGCCTCTTGAGCCTTGAGCTTTCGATGGCTGTCTCTCTGGGGGCCGGCATCGGCACCACTTTTGTCGTCCTCCTCATTTCAATCAAGGAGATCCTCGATTACGGCATCCTTCTCATCGCCGGCGGCCTTTGCCTCCGCTGGCTCGCGACACGGGTGCTTTTTCGCCTCTCAGGGGAGGTGCTCTTTGGCCTTGGATTTGTCTTTTTCGGCCTTAATGTCATGTCGCAGGCGACCGCCCCTCTTCAGACCTACCCGTGGATTCCGCAGATTTTCCAATTTATGGAACAATACCCGCTGGCCGATTTTCTCATCGCGGCGGTGGTCACCGCGCTGGTCCATTCAAGCGGGGTGATCCTCGGCATTCTTCTGGCGCTGGCCTTTGCCGGAGCCATCACCTTTTCCGCGGCGCTCCCGATGGTGTTGGGGGCCAACATCGGCACCTCGTTTACCGCCATCATGGCGGGAATCAGGGCGACTACCGAGGGGAAACGGTCCGCCTGGGCCAATCTGCTTCTCCGGGCCGGCGCGGTTTTGCTGATCTATCCCCTGATGGATCCGTTTGCCCAGCTTGTCCACCGGCTCGATTCGTTTTTGTTTATCCGCGTTTTTGAAACCCCCGTTTCGGTGCATGGCGACATCGCCATGAGCCACTTTTTTTTCAATCTTTTTGTCGCGCTTGTTTTTTTCCCCCTGCTTCCTATCGGAAAAAAGATCGTCTGTTGGCTTATCCCTTCCCGAAAGAAGGAGGGAGAGGCATTCGGCCCAAAGTATCTGGACAAGATGGCATTGTCGGTCCCGACGCTTGCCTTTGCCCAGGCGACGCGCGAGATGTTGCGGATGGGGGAGATCGTGCTTGGGATGTTGCGCGACTTTCTTCCCCTTTTCCAAAAATACGACTACGACATGGTTGACGATCTCCGGTCGCGGGACCATCAGGTGGATACGCTCTACCGGTCGATCAAATTCTATCTTTCCAATCTTTCGCTACAGAACCTGAAGGAGGAAGATGCCGGGACAAGCATTCATCTGATTACGGTGGTGAATGAATGGGAAAATATCGGCGACACGATCGACCGGCATATCCTGCGCCTGGCCCACAAAAAATGGAACAAGGGGATTGAATTTTCAGGCGAAGGGTGGAAGGAGATCGTGGAACTGCACCGCGGGACGGTTGAAATGACGGAGCTGGCCCTCGCGGCCCTTTCGGCGGGAAACCGGGAAATTGCCGCCAAGATGCTGACTCACCAACTGCATTACGCCGACCGCGAGGATGAGCTGAAGATGTCGCACCTGGTGCGCCTGCACGAGCGGCGGAAGGAATCGATTGATACCTCGGCCATTCATCTGGAGCTGTTGTCGCTCTTTCACCGGATCAACCTTTCGCTGATCACGATGGTGAGCAATCTGTTGCCGGAAAGGGAGAGGAAAGAGTGACGCTCATCGATTCCCACTGCCATTTGAGTTTCAAAGACTACGCGGAATCCGACATCCCCGCCATTTTGCAACGCGCTGTCTCCGCCGGCGTCTCGCTTTTAATCAATGTCGGCGCCGGGGAGGGGTACGAGGGGAATGAGCAGGCGCTGGCGCTCGCCAAAAAACACCCGCAAATTTATTGCACCGTCGGCATCCACCCGCACGACGCAAAAATCGTCACGCCGGAGATTTTTAAAAAGATCGAATCTCTCGCGCAAAATCCCAAAGTGGTCGCTATTGGCGAGATCGGCCTTGATTTTTACTACGAACATTCGCCGCGCGATGCGCAGGAAAAAGTTTTCGCCCGGTTCATCGATCTGGCGCTAAAGCTGAAAAAACCGGCGATGATTCACGACCGCGGCGCCGGGGAAAGATGTTACGAGATACTCAGGGATAAAATGATTAACTCTTCCGTCATGATCCATTGTTTTACAGGAAGCATGGATTTGGCCAAAAAATACCTCGACCTCGGCTGTTTTATTTCCTTCACCGGCATCATCACCTTCAAAAAATCG
>JACPFC010000013.1 GCA_016183175.1 Deltaproteobacteria bacterium | reverse complement strand
GACAGGCCGGGTCGTCGGCAAGATAGGCTTCGGTTTCCACAATTCTCCCCACCGTCGTTCCTTCCGCTGTTTCATGGACCAGGTAATGGCCCAGCAGTCGGGAGGCGACGTCGATTGTCGAAGAGGAGGAACGGATTTTAATGATCGAACGCATAAGCCTTTTCCCGTTTGACCGGTTCCAAAAAATCCTCTATTACCTCCATCAATCATGGCCGTCAAACACGACAATATCTGGATGATGCGAACGTATTCCGGCCACACCACCGCCAAAGCCTCAAATGAACTCTACCGCACCAACCTCGCCAAAGGCCAAACCGGCCTGTCGGTCGCCTTCGATCTCCCCACGCAGACCGGCTACGACTCGGATCATCCACTGGCCGTCGCCGAGGTGGGTAAAGTGGGGGTTCCGATTTCCCACATCGAGGACATGGAGACCCTCTTTAAGGGAATTCCCCTCGATCAGATGAACACCTCCATGACCATCAACTCCACGGCGGCCTGGCTGTTGTCATTATATATCGCGGCCGCCGAAAGGCAGGGGGTCGATCCGAGGCTTTTGCAGGGGACGACGCAAAACGATATTCTGAAAGAATATCTCTCGCGGGGAACGCACATCTTTCCGCCGGAGCCCTCCGTCCGCCTGGCCAAAGATACCATCACCTACACGGTCAAAAATGTCCCGAAGTGGAACCCGATCAATGTCTGCCCTTATCATCTTCAGGAGGTCGGCGCCACGCCGGTGCAGGAACTGGCTTTTGGCCTCGCCAACGCGTGTTGCATTCTGGATGCGGTGAAAAATTCCGGGGAAGTTGCAGGGGAAGACTTTGAGCAGTCGGTGGGGCGGATTTCGTTTTTTGTCGATTCGAGCATCCGGTTTGTCGAAGAGGTCTGCAAGATGCGGGCCTTCGCCTCCCTGTGGGATAAGCTTCTCCAAAACCGATACGGCGTCAAAAATCCCAAATACCGCCGGTTTCGTTATGGCGTCCAGGTCAATTCCCTCGGACTCACCGAGCGCCAGCCCGAAAATAATATTCAACGGATTGTTCTGGAAATGCTGGGGGTCACCCTGTCGAAAAACGCTCGTGCCCGCGCCGTCCAGCTCCCCTGCTGGAACGAGGCGCTGGGGCTTCCCCGGCCGTGGGATCAGCAGTGGAGCTTGCGGATCCAGCAGGTGCTGGCCCATGAGACCGATCTTTTGGAGTATGATGATATTTTTGAGGGATCGAGGGTCATCGAGGCGAAGACAAGGGAGTTGGCGAACGCCGCGGAAAAAGAACTTCAAAAAGTGTTGGACATGGGGGGCTCGATCGCCGCGCTCTCGTATATGAAACAACAACTCGTGACCTCCAACGCCTTGCGCGTCAAAGCCATTGAGGATGCAAACATAAAAGTGGTCGGTATCAACTGCTTCACCGAAACGGCCCCCTCCCCGCTTTCGGCCGGAAGCGACGGCGGCATTATGAAGATCAATGAAAAGGCGGTTGCGGATAAGATCAAGGCGCTTAAAGGCTTTCGAAATAAACGGAACAAAGCCGCGGTCGGCCGCGCCTTGAAAAATTTGAAAGAGGCGGCCAAAAGCGGGGGCAACGTCATGCCGGCCTCTATTGCCGCCGCAAAGATCGGTATCACCACCGGCGAATGGGCCGATACCCTGCGCGAGGTGTTTGGTGAATATCGGGCGCCAACCGGTGTGGCCGGTGTAACCACGGCGGGACAGACGGAAGGGATTAAGGGGGCGCGTGAGGCGGTGGCCCGCTTCGAAAAGGAGACCGGCGAAAAACTGCGAATCCTCGTCGGCAAACCGGGGCTGGACGGGCATTCCAGCGGCGCCGAGCAGATCGCCGTCCGGGCGCGCGACGCCGGGATGGAGGTGGTCTACCAGGGGATCCGGCTCACCCCCCGGCAGATTGTCGAGTCGGCCCTGCAGGAGGGGGTGCATGTCATCGGCTTGAGCATCCTGTCCGGTTCCCACCGTCTGCTGGTTTCCGAGCTGATCAGACAGATGAAGGCAAAAAAGATCCACAACATCCCCGTTGTTGTGGGAGGCATCATCCCCCCTTCCGACAAAAAGATTCTCCTAAAACAGGGGGTGGCAAAGGTTTACACGCCGAAGGATTTTGAGTTGAATGTGATTATGGCTGATATGGCAGAGCTCGCTTTAAAGAAATACAAGAATTTTAAATCGGTAAGAAGGAAAAACTAACAATAGCAACCGAAGGGCCCTTCGCCGCAATCACGGCAGGTGCCGTCGGAGCAACGCTCACAGGTGCCGCAGTCGGAATCGCTGTCGCACTCATCCGTGTCTTCTTCCTCTTCTTCGTCCCCGGCATCTTCTTCTTCAGCATCGGCTCCCAACAGAAAACAATCATTGACTTCATCGACATCACTGCAGTCCGATTCATCGAG
>JACPFC010000012.1 GCA_016183175.1 Deltaproteobacteria bacterium | reverse complement strand
AACCGGAGTTCTTTCTCCATCGCAATCGGCGTGATCAACTCCACCTCCAAACCAATATTGTCCCCAGGCATCACCATCTCCACCTTCTCCGGAAGTTTGACGGTGCCCGTCACATCCGTCGTCCGAAAATAAAACTGCGGACGATAATTGTTGAAAAACGGAGTGTGCCGCCCCCCCTCCTCCTTCGTCAAAATGTATACCTCCCCCTTGAACTTCTTGTGCGGCGTGATGGAGGCCGGTTTTGCAAGAACCTGCCCCCGCTCCACGTCCGTCCTCTCGATGCCTCTCAAGAGGATCTCCACCCCTGTCACCACCGTCTTCCGCGTCTCCCTCAACCCCACAAACTCCACCTCATCCCCAACCTTCACAATCCCCCTCTCCACTCCCCCCGTCGCCCCCGCCCCACGCCCCGATATACTGAACACATCCTCCACGGGCATGAGGAAAGGCTTGTCAAGAGGACGTTCGGGAGTGGGAATATAACTGTCCACCGCCTCCATCAACTTCATGATGCTCCCCGCCCCCAACTCCCCCTTGTCCCCCTCCAACGCCATCCGCGCCGCTCCCCGGACAATCGGAATCTTGTCCCCCGGAAACTGATACTTCGAAAGAAGCTCTCTCACCTCCAGCTCAACCAACTCCAACAACTCCTTGTCGTCCACCATGTCCACCTTGTTCAAATAAACCACGATAAACGGCACCCCCACCTGACGCGCCAAAAGAATATGCTCGCGGGTCTGCGGCATCGGCCCATCCGCCGCCGATACAACCAATACCGCCCCGTCCATCTGCGCCGCCCCCGTGATCATGTTCTTCACGTAGTCCGCATGCCCCGGACAGTCCACATGCGCATAGTGTCTCTTCGGCGTCTGATATTCCACATGCGCCGTCGCAATGGTAATCCCTCTCGCCTTCTCCTCCGGCGCCTTGTCGATCTGATCGTACGCCACAAACGTCGCCCCACCCGTCGCCGACAGCACCTTCGTGATCGCCGCCGTCAACGTCGTCTTCCCGTGATCCACATGACCAATCGTCCCCACATTCACATGCGGCTTCGTCCGCGCAAATTTTTCCTTTGACATGATTTTTCTCCTTCCTTGATCAAGAGTTGATGAACCACTTCATTATCCTTGCCACCTCCGCTCCCACCTCGCTTTATCCTCCCTATTCGGTCGGCGCTCGGCGGGAACCCTCCTTTTTAATTTTTCATTTTCCTTGAGCCTTCGCCACAATCTCCTCGGCGATATTTTTTGGAACCTGCTCGTAATGGGCGAACTGCATCGTGTAGGTCGCCCTTCCCTGGGTGCGCGAGCGCAAATCGGTGGCGTAACCGAACATTGCCGCCAACGGCACCAGCGCCTTGATCACCTGCATCTTTCCGCGCGGGGTCATGTTGAGGATCTTGCCCCGGCGCGAATTCAGATCGCCGATCACATCCCCCATGAACTCCTCCGGCGTCACCACCTCGGTGTCCATCATCGGCTCCAGAAGAACCGCCCCAGCCGCCCGGCAGGCCTCCTTGAAGGCCATGGAGCCGGCGATCTTGAAGGCGATTTCGGACGAATCGACCTCGTGATAGCTTCCATCGAACAATTCCGCCTTCACGTCAACCAGCGGGTAACCGGCCAAAATCCCTCCCTCCAGCGCCTCTTTCACCCCCTTCTCGACCGCCGGAATATATTCGCGGGGAATGGAGCCGCCGACAATTTCGTTCACGAATTCAAACCCGGCCCCCGCCCCGTTCGGTTCCACCCTCAAGCAGACATGCCCGTACTGACCGCGCCCGCCGGTCTGCCGGATGTATTTTCCCTCTCTTTCCGCCTTCCTCGTGATGGTTTCGCGGTAGGCCACCTGCGGCTTGCCGACATTGGCCGCAACCGCAAATTCCCGGAGCAGGCGGTCGACGATGATTTCCAGATGCAGTTCCCCCATGCCGGAGATGATGGTCTGGCCGGTTTCTTCGTCCACCTTGACGCGGAAGGATGGGTCTTCCTGCGCCAGCTTTTGGAGGGAGAGGGAGAGTTTTTCCTGATCGGCCTTGGTTTTCGGTTCGATGGCAATGGAGATGACCGGATCGGGAAATTCCATCCGTTCGAGGATGATTTGTTTTTTTTCGTCGCACAGGGTGTCGCCGGTCATGGTGTATTTAAGCCCCACCGCGGCGGCGATGTCGCCGGCCTCCACCTCCTTGATATCCTCGCGCTTGTTGGCGTGCATTTTTAAGAGCCGCCCCATCCGCTCCTTTTTCCCCCGAACCGAGTTAAGGACATACGAGCCGGCTGACAGCTTTCCCGAATAGACCCGGAAATAGGTCAGCTGGCCGACAAAGGGGTCGCTCATGATTTTGAAGGCGAGGGCGGCAAAAGGTTCCGTGACAGAAGGTTTTCGGATTTCTTTTTCTTCGGCGTGATCGACAGGATGTCCGGTGACGGGAGGGAGATCGAGCGGGGAAGGGAGGAGATTGACCACGGCATCGAGGAGAGGCTGAACCCCCTTGTTTTTGAAGGCCGAACCGCAAAGGACCGGGATGACCTTCATGGCGATGGTGGCCTTGCGAAGGCCGGCCCAGATCTCGTCTGCCGTCATGGCCGTGCCGTGGAGATATTTGTCCAGGAGGACCTCGTCCTCTTCGGCGATCGCCTCGATCATTTTTTCGCGCCACGCCTCGGCCTTCTGCATGCATTCGGCGGGAAGCGGCTCGCGATGGAACTTGGCCCCGAGCGTTTCTTCGTCCCAGACAACGGCCTCCATGTCGATAAGATCGATGACCCCCTTGAAATTCTCCTCGGCCCCATAGGGGAGCTGGATGGGAACCGGCTTGTGGTTCAGCTTGTTGTGGATTTCCTCCACGCAATTTTCAAAATTGGAGCCGACGCGGTCCATTTTGTTGACAAAGGCGATGCGGGGAACGCCGTACCGGTCAGCCTGGCGCCACACCGTCTCGCTCTGCGGCTCAACCCCGCCGACGCCACAGAAAACCCCCACGGCGCCATCGAGGACGCGGAGCGAACGCTCCACCTCGATGGTGAAATCGACATGCCCCGGCGTGTCGATGATGTTGATTCGATGGTCCCTCCAGTCGCAGGTGGTGGCGGCGGAGGTGATGGTGATGCCGCGCTCCTGCTCCTGCGGCATCCAGTCCATGACGGCGGTGCCGTCGTGCACCTCGCCGATCTTGTAGACCCGGCCGGTGTAGTAAAGGATGCGCTCGGTCGCGGTCGTCTTGCCCGCATCGATGTGCGCCATGATGCCGATGTTTCGTAGTTTTTGTAAGGGAAACTGCATTTACAAGTGCCCGGGTGCCTGGGTGCCTGGGTGCCCGCGTAAACACGGGCACACGGGCACCTGGGTACTCAGGCACAGTCTTACCATCTATAATGCGCAAAGGCGCGGTTCGCCTCCGCCATCCGGTGCACATCCTCCCGCTTTTTGACCGCCCCCCCCTTGTTTTCTGAGGCATCCAGAATTTCGGCCGCCAGGCGTTCCTCCATGCTTTTTTCCCCCCGGTCCCGCGCATACCCGATCAGCCACTTCATGCCGAGCGAAACCTTCCTTTCGGCCCGCACCTCCACCGGCACCTGATAGTTGGCCCCTCCCACCCGCCGCGAGCGCACCTCCAAAAGCGGCTGTACATTCTGCAGGGCCTGCTTGAAAATTTTCAGGGGATCGTCGCTGGTTTTTTCCTTGATCCGGTCGAACGACCGGTAGAGGATTTTTTCCGCGATCCCCTTTCTCCCCTCCCACATCATTTTATTGACAAACTTGGCGACAAGCTTGTCCTTGAAGCAGGGATCGGGCAAAACTTTTCTTTTGGGCGCTTGCCCTTTTCGTGACATAATATTTGGGGCCCCGAAGGCCCTTTAATGACTTATTTTGGACGTTTCGCCCCGTACTTGCTTCGGCTCTGCCGGCGTTTTTCAACCCCCTGGGTATCAAGCAATCCGCGAATAATATGATAGCGGACCCCCGGCAGATCCTTCACCCGGCCGCCGCGGATCATCACCACCGAGTGCTCCTGCAGGTTGTGCCCCTCGCCGGGAATGTACGAGGTCACCTCGACGCCGTTGGTCAGCCGTACACGCGCCACCTTGCGGAGGGCCGAATTCGGCTTTTTGGGGGTGGTTGTATACACGCGGACGCAGACCCCCCGCTTCTGCGGCGACTGCATCAGCGCCGGCGAGGCTGTCTTGTGCATGACCGCCTCGCGTCCCAATCGAACCAGTTGATTAATTGTCGGCATAAACAACTCACACCGAAAATACACACCCCACACTAAAACCCCGCAACGGCTTTAAAAAAAAACAACCTATTATTCACAGGTTAGCTTATTTCCAACCGCGCAGAGTATGGAAAAAAACAGGCGGGGACCCTAACAAAACAAAAAATTCATGTCAAGAAACGAATCAAACCTCGTCCACGGGCGGACTATCCAGATCCGGCGCCGGTTCGTACGAGAGGTCTTCGAAGCGGGTAAAATTGCTTAAAAAGACCAGCCGCGAGACGCCGATGGGGCCGTTTCTCTGCTTACCCACGATGATCTCGGCAATCCCCTTGTCGGGCGAGTTGGGGTCGTAGACCTCGTCGCGGTAGATAAAGGCAATGACGTCGGCATCCTGTTCGATCGCCCCCGATTCGCGAAGATCGGAGAGTTGCGGCCTGCGGTTCTGGCGGTTTTCGACGGCGCGGTTCAACTGGGAGAGGGCCACCACCGGCACCTTGAGCTCCTTGGCCAGCGCCTTCAATGACCGGGAAATTTCCGAAATTTCCTGTTCGCGGCTGTTGACGTTCCCCGAGGAGCGCACCAGTTGAAGATAGTCAACCACGGCCAGATTCAGTCCCTTTTCCCTTTTGAGCCGCCGCAGTTTGGCCCGCATCTCCATCACCGAAATGGCCGGCGTGTCGTCGATGAAAAGATTGATCTCGGAGAGGTGTCCCGCCGCCTTTGTCAAATTCGGCCAGTCGCGCTCTTCGATCTGCCCCCTCCGCAGGCGGGCCGAATCGATGCGGGCCTGCGAACAGAGCATGCGCAGAACCAGTTGTTCCCGCGACATTTCCAGCGAAAAAAAGGCGACAACGGCCTTGCCGGAGATGGCGGCGTATTCGCCGATATTGAGGGCCAGCGCCGTCTTTCCCATCGACGGCCGCCCGGCGATGATGATCAGGTCGGAGGGTTGCAGGCCGCAGGTGATATGATCGAACTCCTTAAAACCCGTGGCCAGCCCCGTGATCTGCGTTTTGCTCTCAAAGAGCTGTTCAATTCTCTTGAAGCTGTCCTTCACCAGGTCTTTCACCGGCGTGAAACTCTGCCCCATCCTGTTTTCGGCCAGATCGAAGATCTTTTTTTCGGCAAAGTCGATCAGGGCATCCGGGTCTTCCCCTCTTTCATAGCTTTGAGTCGCAATTTCGGCCGACGCATCGATCAATCGGCGGACGAGCGCCTTTTCGCGGACGATTTTGGCATAGGAGGCGACGTTGGCGGAAGAGGGAATGGAATCGACCAGCCCCGAAAGATACGAGGCCCCGCCAATGAAGTCGAGAAGGCCCGTTGCCTGAAGATGGTTGGAAACGGTAACGCAATCGGTCGGCTCCCCCTTTTCAGAGAGGGCGATCATCGCCTCGAAGATTTTGCGGTGCCCCTCGCGGTAGAAGGCGTCGGGGCGCAAAATTTCCAGCACCCGATTGATCGCCTCGTGATCGATGAGAATGGCGCCGATGACCGCCCGTTCGGCCTCGATATTCTGGGGGGGAACTTTTGCCTTGAGCACTTCAGCTTGCGGACTGGCGGCGTTGCGGAAAGACATAATTTTACTTCTTGGCGACGACAATTTTAACCTGGGCAACCACATCCGGATGCAACTTTACCTCGACAACATGCTCTCCCAGAGTTTTAATGGGTGATTCGAGTTTGACGAGCTTTTTATCCGCCTCGAACCCGGCCCCTTTGAGCGCCGCGATGATCTCGTGAGAGGTGACCGAGCCGAAGAGTTTGTCGCCGGCGCCCGCGGAATGAGCGATGGTTACCGGATTTGCCTCCATCTTTTCCTTGACGGCCGTGGCATAAGCTTTTTCCTTGATCTTTTTGGCCTCGATGACCTTTTTCTGGTGCTCCACCTGGCGGATGCTTTTGGGGTTGGCCAACAGCGCCAAATTTCGGGGGCCGAGGAAGTTGCGGTAATAGCCGTTGGACACATCCACCACGTCGCCAACCAGACCCAGATGGGGAACGCTTTTTTGAAGGATGATTTGCATGACCACCACTCTCTACTACCGCCCCAAAAAAACTTCAACCCCCATTTATCGGTTTCTCAATAGGCAATACAGATCCCGATCGTTCCTCCGGCAGGGGTCACTTGCGGGATTTGTTTGACTCCGTTTTGGGAGCCGGTTGCGTGCGGTCGTGAAATATTATGTGCCTAATGGCTCCTTTTTATTCTTTACGGAGGGGGTCACCGAAGAAATTTTGAGGGTGTCGGGATCGACCACGCAGGCTTTTACGGTGGTGGATTAGCCTTTCTTAGCTTCCATGTATGTACGGAGAATGGCGTTAATTCGGGTTTGATAGCGAGGCCCGTGGGATTTCAGCCATTTTAAGATATCGGGATCGAGTCGAATGGTGATACTGGACTTAGGTTCGGGGAGCCGGATAATCGCATTCCTAAAAAAATTTGAGGCTCCTTTAAGTGTATTTACATTTTGTACATATGTCAATAGCGCACTACTCATGCCGTTTCTATAAGCAAATCGCGTGCCAAATTACCCACCACTGGAATTTCATAGAATCCTCATCTAACCATGATCGCCGTTCTCTACTACCACCCCAAAAAAACTTCACCCCCATTTATTGTACACCCCCATTTATTGCTACTTCCTCACTCTGACAAGTTTTTTTGAGCTGAAGGGTACGACCCGGGCAGGGTGTTCCAGTTTACCCTTAAGCAAAGTCGAAGGGCCCGCCCTGCCTGTCCAGAGCGAAATCGATGGAAGCGAAGTTGAAGGGGTCACTTGCGGGATTTGTTTGAGGGGATAGCCGGCCCTGGTGATGGCCGCCTTGTGGATATCGGCACGGTTGATGTTTAAGGCTGGGAATCAGGCGACCTTCGCAAGCGACCAGACCGGGATGGTAACCTTGCGCGTGGGTTTGGCGCCCTTGTAAAAAAGCCGCTCCATCTTTTCGGCAATTTTGCCGTCGAGCCAGATTTCATCGCACTCAAGACAAACATTCGCCGGCACCTCATCAAACAGGGCACGATGGCGTCCAATAATCTTTTCGTACTCCACTCTTCTGGGGAGCAGTTTTCCTCCGCAATTGGCGCATCTTTCTTTTTTCATTTCTTTTCCCTTCGTGTTTGTGGATCCAGCCACTTCTCAGGGTCCATCCAATGCACGGTAATAATATGGACCCAACTTTCAAGGCTTAACACAATATAGAGAGGAAATCCCCCCCGAATCCGCCCCATCATCAGACACGACGGAAAGGGCTTGTCGTGAGGATATTCTTCGATGACTTCTCCATGATATATGACTTCCTTGAGTTCTTCAAGCGTGATGGCCCGCTGGTCCATCCTCTGTTGGGCATGTAACGTCAGGCGGTATTTCCCCTCTCTGACAAGTTCGGCTATTTTTTCGCGGTCCATGCGTCGAGACGGATAACACCGAGACTGTCTTGTCACAATAAAAAATTAAAGACTCGATTTCCACACCCCATACACCTCTATAAGCGGATACGGATAGGGTGTTCCGGTTTACCCAGAGCAAACGAAGTGAGTCGAAGGGTTTAGTCCGGGATTTGTTTGAAGGAGAAAATCAAGCCTGAATATAATAAAGATCTGGCACCCCCTAGGGGCCCCTTAGAGGCTGGCGTAGTATTATTGCCGAGGCAGGGAGACACGGTCTTTGAGACCTGCTTCCTCAAGTCTTTTGGCGATATCTTTTAAAGTTCGGAAGCGGTCGCCGTAATTTTCGATTTTCTCCGCGGCGGCGATCGACTTTTCAAAAACAGGCACCGCCTTTTCTCTAAGATCCGCTTTGACCAATGTAGAAGCGATTCGAGTATAAGCGTAGGAGCGGAAAAGGGGACTTTCGATTTCCTCCGCGGCGGCGATCGACTTTTCAAAAACAGCCGCCGCCTTTTCTTGAAGACCAGCGCCAACCAATTTGGAGGCAATGAAGCGGAAAGCGCCGGAGCGGTCATCGTCACTTTTGATTTCCTCCGCGGCGGCGATCGACTTTTCAAAAACAGCCGCCGCCTTTTCTTGAAGACCAGCGTCGACCAATTTGGAGGCGATGATGCAGAGAGTCTCGGAGTGGTCCTTGTTATATTTGTTGATTTTCTCTGCGGCGGCGATCGACTTTTCAAAAACAGCCGCCGCTTTTTCTTGAAGATCAGCCTCGACCAATGCAGAAGCGATTTCTTGGAAAGCGAAGGAGCGGTAGCGGTTATCTTCGATTTTCTCCGCGGCGGCGATCGATTTTTCAAAAACAGGCGCCGCTTTTTTTTGAAGACCAGCGTCGACCAGTTTAGAGGCGATGAAGCGGAAATTCTTGGAGCGGTCCTTGTTATCTTTGATTTTCTCCGCGGCGGCGATCGATTTTTCAAAAACAGGCGCCGCCTTTTCTTGAAGACCAGCGTTGACCAATTGAGAGGCGATGTTACAGAGAATGTAGGAGCGGTCCCGATCATTTTCGGTCATCATGCCGGCCATTTTCCGTTCCAACTCCCCCAAGAGTCTTTCCTTCTCCGGCTCCGGCACCTCAAATCCGGCCAACTCCTCATATCCGGTGCCTGGTACAAATTGCGGCCCCGAAGAGGCGACACCGACTACGGCATAAGCATACCGCTCCTGCCAACTGATCCAGCCATCTTTGTTCCCATCGTTCCCATCGGGAATCGTTGCGGCCTTCTTCCAAAATTTGGGGGCCATCTCCTGACAACAAACGGCCTCGTTCTCACTCCCTGCCGCGATGAAAAGGGTTTTGGGATCATCCATAAAGACCTTATTCCACTTTCCGCTGAAATTTTGATCCATGACGACAGTCCGCTGACCATAAGGGATCCCGTCCAGAAGGGGGGTTATCGTTTGGGCATCACAGCCCCCTTGCAGGCAAAGGCGTGCCTCTTCCCCTTCTTGATCCCCATGGCCGGTGGTGTAGATGACCAGCTCGTCATCGACGCCGATTTTGGCCTTCAGTCCGGCAACGAGCGTTTGGATATTTTTCAAAGTCGGTGTGACATAATGATCGTGTGGGGCTTTGATCTCTTCGGGGCTTGCCACATAAGTTTCATAGCCTTCCGCTTCAAACTTGTTGGCAAGGCTTCGCTCGACATTCTGAAGATGCCTTGATTCCGTATCCCCGTTGATAATCAGAGCATATTTGGCCATAAATGGGTCCTACCGTACAGTTATCGACAGGACAACAAAAAAGTTGCCGTAAGCTCCGGCAAAAAGAATTTTTTGGGCGTATTTAGTCAATGAACACAACTGGTTACGTTTTTTTCTGACCCGGCGGGCGGGAGAGTTTCCGAAAATCGAACCAGGAATCGAAAAAACCAAGCCCCGTGACGAGAACCCCCACTATCTGAAACAGAACGACAATCAACCCGTAAAGCAGAAGGCGAACCAGCGATCCGACGTTTCTTTTCTCAAAAAACCACGAGACAATCGCCAGCCCCTGCAAAAAATAGGCAAAAATCAAAATAAAAAGTATATTGGCCGAGGCCGCCAAAAGCCAGGTCTGCCGGAAAAAAAAGCTGTTCAAAAGAAGGACCCCCACGCAAAAAATAACCGCCCAGACCCAGAAAAACTCAAGGGCCGTGGCATTGAGGCTCACCCGGCCGATGGAGCGGACAAAAGGGGAAAGGATTTTTTTGCCGACGGCCAGATTCAAAACGAGGATGAAGAGAACAGCGCAAAAGAGGATGGATGGCGAAAAGAGAAGCCAGATGCGGGCAAAGAGGGGGGCATTTTCCCTTAAAACAGCCAGGCGCGAGAGGGGGAGCCCCGCTTTTTCCTGAACCTGAATGAATTCATTGATCACCAGTTGGATATAGTCGGAGGCAAAACCGAAGGGCGAGATCCCCTGGATTGACGCATATCCCGCGTAGAGCAATAAACCCGCGGCGGAAAAGACAAGGGCGGCCCCGCCTAGAACGCGGGTGACATGAACCGGGCGCGACAGGATGTGCTGAACCACCCCCGCGACCCCGACAAAAAAAAGAAAATAGACAAGGCCGAACAGGGCCGCCGTCCGGGACGAAAGAAAGGGCCTGAAATTCATGCCGGGAATCGGAAGGAGCCACGACCAGGCGGGATGCGCCTGATAAAAACGGGCGAGGGGATCGAGTAAAACCGCGTAGACAAAAACAAGAATTGCAAAAATGGGAAGGACGACCCCCCAAAGGGCTCTCCTGCGGTCAACCAGCCAGTGATAGAGGGGGGGGAGTGGCGTCAAAAGGACAAAAAAACCGCTCAAATAGAGGGCGAGGGTGAGTAAAATTCCGATGGCTGGGCGGTATCTTTTGGGTGTCGGCGTTTCAGAATTCATGCCGCCGTCGCGTGCGCCGCAGTGTAGGGAAGCAGGGCCAGGATGCGCGCCCGTTTTACCGCCTCCACAACCCGCCGCTGGTGGTAGGCGCAATTCCCCGAAATCCGCTTGGGGGCCAGTTTCCCCCTTTCGGAAAGAAAACCCCCCAGCTGGCGCACCA
>JACPFC010000011.1 GCA_016183175.1 Deltaproteobacteria bacterium | reverse complement strand
AGCGCCAATCAACAAATGAAGTGGCGATTGGAAAGACCGCGAGTTCCGACAAAACCGAAGGCAGACACCGAGACTGAATTGTTGCCTTGCTACCATGATAAAGAACAAATCCTTGCTTCTCAAGGATAATTTCCTGTAATAATTTTCCATCCTTGATCTCCCTCGCCCCTTGGGGAGAGGGTTGGGGTGAGGGGGGGAGGGAAATTTTGGTTGAAGGCTATTGCATGGAAGAATTTTCTTTTAAAACGCGCAAAATGGCGCTGGACCGCCTGCGGGGGGAGGAGTTCGATCTGCTGATTATCGGCGGCGGGATCACCGGTGCGGCGGTGGCGCGCGATGCCGTGACCCGTGGCTTGAGCGCGGCGCTGGTGGAAAAAAGGGATTTTGCCTGGGGGACCTCTTCCCGAAGCTCCAAACTCATTCACGGCGGTTTGAGATATCTCGAAAATTTTGAGTGGGGCCTTGTCTTCGAGGCGCTCTCCGAACGGGCCCATCTTTTGAAGACGGCGCCTCATCTGGTGCGGCCGCTTGTTTTTTTGGTGCCGATCTACAAGGGGGCGCCGCGGGGCCGGTTGCTCATCTCCGTCGGGATGTGGCTCTATGACATTCTTGCCCTCTTTCGCGCCCCCGGATTTCACCGGTGGATTTCGCAAAAAAAACTGCGGACCCAGATCCCTTTTCTGAAAGAGGAAGGCCTCAAAGGGGGTTTTAGATACTATGACGCCGGCATGTGGGACGACCAGCTGGTCATCGATACGCTTCGCGACGCAAAAAGAAGGGGAGCGGTTGTCCTCAATTACGCGGAGGCGACGGAACCCATCTGGCAAAATGATCGGATTGCCGGTTTTTACGTCCGTAATTCCGAATCGCCAAACGAAGCGGACGTTGCCGTTCGCGCAAAAAAGGTGATTGTCTGCGCCGGCCCATGGACCGATGCGGTGGGGGGCCGGATGTCGGAGAACTGGCGGCCTTGGCTCAAGCCCTCCAAAGGGGCGCATCTGGTTTTTGACTTGAAGCGGATTCCGGTCCCGGCCGCCATGGTGATGAATCATCCCGCCGACGGCCGGATCGCCTTTGTCATTCCCCGCCCCGATTTTGGAGCGGGGGTTTGCATCGTCGGGACGACCGACGGTCCCTCCCCCAATGATCCGGAAAAGGCCGATATCGATCCCGGCGAGGCGGCCTACCTGATGGATCTTCTCTACCGCTATTTTCCAAAACTGGGGTTGAGACATGAGGATATCGTCAGCGCCTATGTCGGCGTCCGCCCTCTTTTGGGCGCGCCACCCCGACAAGGGGCCCCTTTGGGGCTGGCGGTGGCGGCCTCGGCCCACTCCGGGCCGGTGACATCGCTCCAAAAGATCAGCCGGGAGCATCATATCGGATACGGCCCCGGAGGGACTGTGGTTGTCGCTGGAGGAAAATATACGACACACCGCCTCATGGCCAAAGAGGTTGTTGATTTCATCCTCGATAAATGGAAGAAAGAGGCCAAAAAAGGGGAGGGGCCTCCTTTGCCCGGCCATTTGGGTTTGAGCCGGACTTCCGAGCCGGTGAACCCCGAGGCGCTTGAAATTTGGAAGGAGGCGCAAAAAAATTCAGGGGGGAAAACGGACGATCCGGAAGGGTTCCCGCATCTGGCGGCGCAATTCCGCCATGCCATAAAGACCGGAATGGTTCTGCACCTGGAGGATTTTTATCTGCGGCGCGTCCCACTCTTTTTGGCGCGGCGGGATCATGGCCTCCCCTGGGCCGAAACCCTGTCGCATGTCTGGGCCGAAGAAATGGGGAAAGGGGAGGAGGAGCGCCTTCGGGAGATGGAGAGATTGAAAAAAGAGATTGAACTGCGGGAGGCGTGGAGGAAAAAATTGGGATAATATGTTTCAGGCTTGCATCAACAAACTGTCCAAAAAGCAGGATCTCACCGTCGCCGAAATGGAATCGGCGCTGGACGCCATTCTTGCCGGGGGGGTTTCCGAGACCGACATCGTCCTTTTTCTGGTTCTTCTGCGCGACAAGGGGGAGTCCGCCGCGGAAATCAAGGGGGCGGTGACCGTTCTTCGGCAGAGGGCGCAAAAACTTCATCTTAAATCAAAAGAGATCATCGATACCTGCGGGACGGGGGGGGACCGGAAAAACACCTTCAATATCTCCACCGCCTCCGCCTTTATCGTTGCCGGGGCGGGGGTTCCGGTGGCGAAGCACGGCAACAGGGCGGTGAGTTCCTCCTCCGGAAGCGCCGACGTCCTTAAAAAACTGGGGGTGAATATCGAGGCCCCCCCGGCTGTTGTCGTCCGCTGTGTGGATGAGATCGGCATCGGCTTTCTCTTCGCGCCGGTTTATCACCCCGTGCTCAAGGCGGTCGCCGCCGCCCGCCAAAAAGTGGGGACGAAGACGATCTTTAACATCGTGGGTCCCCTGATGAATCCGGCCGGCGCCCGAAAACAGATGATCGGCGTCTACGATCCTCTGCTTCTCCCCGTGATCGCCTCGGTGCTGAAAGACCTCGGCTCCGAATCGCTGGCGGTTGTGCATGGGGATGACGGCCTCGATGAGGTGACGTTGACGACGAAGACTCAAATCTGTTTTCTCAAGGAAGGAAAAATCTTCAACAAGGCCTTCGACCCCCGGTCGGTGGGCTACCCATTCTGCAGGCCCGAGGCTCTGCGCGGCGGAACCGCCGAGGAAAACGCCCATCGCCTGCGGAAGATGTTGAGCGGTCATTCGCAGGCGGTGGACCACTGCGTTCATCTGAACGCGGCGCTGGCGCTGATGGTGGCCGGGAAGGCGGCGGATTTCAGGGAAGGACTTCTTTTGGCGCAGGAATCGATTTCCAGCGGAAGGGCGTATGAGAAACTGGAGGCGCTGGTAGAAATGTCAAATGTCAAAGTTCAAATGTCAAAGTAAACAACAAGTTCAAATGACAAATGCCAATTTGTCCTTGTTTTTTTGACATTCATTTGAACTTTGGATTTTGACATTTGGAATTTTATGGAGTCAGTCTTACAACAAATCATCGATTATAAAAAGGATGAACTGGCGTCCCTCAAGAGAAAAGTGTCGCTGATGGATGTCAAATTCAGGATGCGCGACGCCCCCTCGCCCCGTCCCTTTCTCTCGCGCTTTTATGCCGACGAAATCAACATTATTGCCGAGATCAAGAGGGCCTCTCCCAGCGCCGGCGTCATTCGCGCCGACTTCGACCCGGTGGCGATCGCGCGGATTTACGAGGAAAACGGCGCCAGGGCGCTCTCCATCCTGACGGATGAAAATTTTTTCAAGGGGTCGCTGGACACTCTATCCTCCATCAAACAAAAAGTCGGCCTCCCCTGTCTCCGGAAAGATTTCACGCTCGACGAATATCATCTCTACGAGGCCCGGGGGGCCGGGGCCGATGCCATCCTGTTGATCACCGGGTTTCAAGTTTCAAGCCCCCCTTGATTGGCATCAACAATCGGGATCTCCGCACATTCGAGACGCGGCTGGACACGTCGTTAAAAATTCGTCCCAAAATTCCCGAAGAGACAACGGTAATCAGCGAGTCGGGGCTGACCTCGCATGACGATCTGGTCAAACTGATGAAGGCGGGGTTTTCCGGGTTTCTTATCGGAGAGGCTCTCATGCGTGAAAAAGATGTTGGAGGGAAATTGAGGGAGTTTATTGTCGGATAAAATTCCAAATTCCAAGTTCCAAATTCCAAACAAATTCCAAAAGGGGAAAAAAGAATCAAAAAGAGAATTGTTTTGCTTTGGTTATGAATTTTTCCATCTTAAATCGGTCCTTTATTCCGGGAGATGCTTCCACTCCGCCGGCTACATCGACGGCGTATGGTTTTACCGATTCAATGGCCAATTCAATGTTCTCCGGATTCAAGCCTCCGGAAAGAAAAAGTTTTCCGTATTGTTTGGCCTGTCGTGCCAAATCCCAGTTGGTGACAACACCCGTTCCCCCAAAGGCTTTTTCCACATAGGCGTCGACCATCAACCATTCGCTCCGATATTTTGACATCTCCCCAAATACTAATTTGTCTTTTAGTCGGAAAGCTTTATACCAAGGGCGTCCCATGGCATTGCAATAATCAGGTGATTCATCGCCATGGAACTGCAAGTAGTCGAGTTCCAGATCAACGGCGATATCGATTACTGTTTGAGCTTCGGTATTAACGAAAATGCCGACTTTTAATATGGAAGGGGGGATTTCTTTGAGTATCTCTTTGACTGTCTCTGGTGGCACATGCCGTGGAGAGCCGGCATAAAAATTGAACCCGAGAAGATCCGCACCGCAGTCGACGGCATCAACCGCGTCTCCAAGATTTGTTATGCCGCAAATTTTAACAAGAACCGGCATGGTTCAATCGGTTTGTTTGGAATTTGGAGTTTGGAGTTTGGAATTTTATTTCAGCGGCAATGCCGCCGAGATTCCCCCGTCCGCGTAAATTGTCTGCCCCGTGATCCAGCCGGCCTCCTCCGAACAGAGAAAAGCGACGATGTCCGCCACGTCTGAAGGCAGGCCCACCCCCTTGCCGGGGGCAAGGGCGTTGGCGGCGGTTGCCGCCGCCTCGAAGGCCTCCCCAAGATAGAAGCGGGTTGAGTCGGTATCGACCAGCCCCGGGTTCACCGAATTTACCCGGATTTTGAAGGGCCCAAGCTCCGCCGCAAAATACTTTGTCAGAATTTCAAGCGCCCCCTTGGCGCAGGCCAAAAGGCCGTGGCCGGGAATCACCTTTGCCGTGTCGATGCCCGAAATGGTCACGATGGAGGCGTTTTTGTTCCGCATCAGCGGATGAAGGCCTTTTACCAGCAGGATAAAGCTTTTGACCACCAGATTGAGCGTCCTGTCGATGTGATGCTGTTCCAGTTGAGCAAGCGGCTTGAACGACGTGGCGGCGGCGTTGGCCACAAGGATGTCGAGTGAGGGGTGATCCTTTTTAACCGCGAGAAGCAATTTCTCCGTCTCGTCCGCGGAGGAGAGATCGGCCGCGTACAGCCACGCCTTGCGCCCCCCTTTTTCGACCTCCTGCTTCACCGCCACCGCCGCCCCGGAATTTTTTCGGTAGTGAAGAATGATGTCGGCCCCCTCGCCCGCCAGTTTGAGGGCGATGGCGGCGCCGATTCCCCTGCTGGCGCCCGTGATAAGGGCTTTTTTGTTTGCGAATCTCACGGGTGGGATGATAGAAGGCCCTCCAGGGGAGATCAACGAAAAAATGAAAAAATTTCCCGACAAATCGGGCCACTTCGGCGTCTTTGGGGGAAAATATGTCTCCGAGACGCTCATGCCGGCGCTCAAGGAGCTGGAAGAGGCTTATCAGAAATATTCCTACGATTACTCGTTTCATCAAGAATTCGAGGATTACGCCAAAAATTACATCGGCAGACCCACGCCGCTTTATTTTGCAAAAAGACTGACCGAAAAATTGGGAGGGGCGAAAATTTATCTGAAGCGCGAGGACCTCTGCCACACCGGCGCCCACAAGGTGAACAACACGCTCGGCCAGTGCCTTTTGGCCAAAAAAATGGGAAAGCCGAGGGTGATCGCCGAAACGGGGGCCGGCCAGCACGGCGTGGCCACCGCCACGATGTGCGCCCTTCTCGGGCTTGAGTGTGAAGTTTTTATGGGGGAAGAGGATGTCCACCGCCAGTCGCTCAATGTTTTTCGGATGAAACTCCTCGGGGCGAAGGTCACCCCTGTTTTTTCGGGGACCAGGACGCTCAAAGACGCGATGAACGAGGCCCTGCGCGACTGGGTCACCAATGTCCGGACCACTTTTTACTGCATCGGCACGGTGGCGGGGCCACACCCCTATCCGATGATCTTCAGTCGGTCATCGGTCGGGAGGCAAAAAAACAACTTAAAAACCGGGGCGAAAAAAGTCCCGACTGGCTGGTGGCCTGCATCGGCGGCGGCTCGAACGCCATGGGGCTTTTTTATCCCTTTGTGAATGACTTGTCCGTGAAGTTTGTCGGCGTCGAGGCGGCGGGGAGCGGCATCCGGTCGGGCGAACACGCCGCCTCGCTTTCGGCGGGAAGCATCGGCGTTTTGCATGGCAACAAGACCTGGCTTTTGCAGGACAAAAACGGGCAGATCAGACAGACCCATTCCATCTCGGCGGGGCTCGACTATCCCGGCGTCGGGCCGGAGCATGCGCTCTTCAAGGAAACAGGCCGGTGTGAATATGTATCGGTGACCGATAAAGAAGCGCTCGAAGGTTTTTCTCTTTTATGTGAAACCGAGGGGATCATTCCGGCGCTGGAGTCGGCGCACGCGGTGGCCTGGTTGCCAAAGCTCGCGCCAAAGACATCGAAGGATCAGGTGATCGTCGTGAATCTTTCCGGCCGAGGCGACAAGGATATGAATACGGTGGCAAAAGAGATGGGAGTCAAACTTTAGGAAATGTCAAATGTCAAATTCCAAAGTTCAAAGGAATGTCAAAAAAACAATTTCAAAACATCGCATATCATTTGTCATTTGAACTTGTTGTTTCTTTTGACATTTGAACTTTGACATTTGACATTAAACGATGAGCCGAATCTCCAAAACATTCAAACGCCTGCAAAAAGAAGGAAAGAAGGCGCTCATTCCTTTTATCACCGCCGGCGATCCGAATCTCGCCGTGACGGAAAAACTCATTGATACGCTGGAGGAGGCCGGGGCCGACATCATCGAGCTGGGGGTCCCTTTTTCCGACCCGATGGCGGATGGCCCGGTGATCCAGAAAGCCTCCGAGCGGGCCCTTAAAAAAGGGACAACCCTTTTGCAAATTTTGTCTCTTGTCAAAAGAGTCCGCAAAAAAACGCGAATCCCCATTCTGCTCATGGGCTATTACAACCCTGTTTTTGTCATGGGGGAGGAAAATTTGTCAGCGCGCGCCCGTGAGGCGGGAGTGGATGCGGTTCTGGTTGTCGATCTCCCGCCGGAAGAGTCGGGGGGGTTAAGAAGGGCGTTGAAAAAAAACAAAATCGATCTCATCCATCTTTTGGCCCCCACCTCCGACAAAGAGCGGATTGTGAAGGCGACCAAAGGCGCCTCCGGTTTCATCTATTATGTCTCGCTGACCGGCGTGACCGGCGCCAAACTGAAAATCACCGCCAGCGGGGCTCCCGCGGCCGAAATTTCCGATCAACTGAAATTGATCCGGCGATATACGCAACTCCCTCTGGCAGTCGGCTTCGGCATTTCCAGGCCGGAAGAGGCCGCCCGGGTAGCCGACATCGCCGACGGAGTGGTGGTCGGCTCGGCGCTGGTAAAAATCATCGGCTCTACGGGCAAAAGCCCCTCTCTCCTCCCCAAGGTGTCGCGGTTTGTTTCTTCATTAAGAAAGGTTCTTTGATTATCTGTCTGATCGGTCCGATCAGCATGATCCCTTTGGTGCCGATTTGTTACCCTTTTTGTCGTTTTGACCGGGTTATCCCCGTTCGGCTCGACTCACCGGCCCGTTTGCGTTTTCCAGATCATTGCTAACCGATTGAAAAAACAAGGTTTTAATTTTTTCCGAAAATCCCACAGCATGGCCGGTTTTATGCATTCTAACCAATGTAGGGGGTGGATTATGTGGGGGGTCCAAAAAATTTACCGGTTGGGGTGGCTGTTTCTTCTGTTTATTTTTACCTGACGGCCGGTGTGAGGAAAGAGACTCTTGCTCTGCAACTTCTGCGCATTTTGCGAGGAAGTTTGCAGACTGTTTGAAGGTCCATGAGACCTTTGGTGGGTGCCTGCCCGCCAGCTTTTTGGAGGGGCCCTGCCGCCGGGCATGAGTCAATCTGCCGCTCAATCTCATTCAGCGTGTGTATCTTTGTGTATCCACATATAATTTAATAATTCCATTGTGATAACAAATAAACTGTATTAAATTTGACTGGTGTGTTAAAATAACGCAGGGTCAAAATGACGCAGAATATCCTTATTCTCGATGACGATCCGAGGGTGGGGCCGGTCATCAAGTCGATTCTCGAATCGGCGGGCTACGGTCCGGTCGATCGTTGTTGCTCGGTGGACGAGGCAGGTGCGAAGCTCTCCGCCGATCACTACGCGCTGGTTTTGGCCGACGACCAGTTCAGCGAAAAAAACGGTTTTGACGTCATTGAAAAGGTCCGGTCGCACTCTTCCGAAATTCCGGTTGTCGTCATCACCAATCTCGGCTCGGTGGATGTGGCGGTTTCCGCAATGAGGCGCGGCGCCTTCGACGTGATCGAAAAACCGTTTCACCCCGAAAGAGCGGCCTTGATTGTCAAGAGGGCGCTGGAGCACGGTTTTTTGAGAACCGAGGTCATCCGGCTGACCCGCAGGCCCAAAATCGAGGGGCTCTACCGCGGTTTGATCGGCGAGTCGCCGGTGATGAAAAAAGTTTTTCACCTTCTCGACCGCATCCGCGAAAGCGACGTGAATGTCCTTATCACCGGCCCTTCCGGAGTGGGCAAGGAGATGGTCGCCCGGGCGATTCACGACACCTCGCTTCGCGCGAAGGAAAAATTCACGGCCATCAACTGCTCCGCGATCCCCGAGACCCTTCTGGAAGGGGAACTGTTCGGCTACAAAAAGGGGGCCTTTACCGACGCGCGAACCGACAAGATCGGGCTTTTTTGCGAGGCCGACTGCGGGACCATTTTTTTGGACGAGATCGGCGACATGCCGCTTGCGCTTCAGCCGAAAATCTTGAGGGTCTTGCAGGAAAGGGAGGTTCGTCCCCTCGGGGCGACCCAGACCGTCAAGGTCGATGTCCGGGTCATCGCGGCGACCAACGAGGACCTCGGCGAAAAAATCCGGAACAAAACCTTTCGGGACGATCTCTATTACCGCCTGAACGTGATCAACATCGCCCTTCCTTCCCTCAAGGATCGTCCCGAGGACATCCCTCTGCTGGTCGACCAGTTTTTAAAGCAGGCCGTGGAAAAGGCGGGGCGCCCCATCAAGGGGGTGTCGCAGTCGGCCATGAAACTCCTTCTGGAATATTCCTGGCCGGGCAATATCCGCGAACTCCAAAACGTCATCGAGCGGGCGGCCCTGCTGACGCAGGGGGAGTATATCCTCCCCGAGGATTTCCCCTTTTCGGCCCCTCCACCGGCAGACGCCGATCTTTCGGGGAAGGCGAGGCGCAAAGTGCCGATGGAGGCCATCGAGAAGGAATACATTCTCGAGGTGTTGAAGGAGGCGGGGGGCAACCGCTCGGAGGCGGCGCAGGTTTTGGGCATCGGGCGAAAGACGCTGTATAATAAATTGGAAAGATACGGCATGGAGGTTAAAAATCTATCCAATCCCCAATCATGAAATTTTTTTGAAATTTTTCCATTTCCCGCGCATCTTTGATTGAAGCAATCCGCAAAAAAAATTATAATAACAAGGAGATGACGGAATCATACGAGACAGCCTTTCCCACCCATGAGCGGCCGCGCGTTTTTGTCGCCGATGACGATCCCTCCCAGCGCGAATTTCTCAAAACACTGCTTGCGCCCCGTGGTTACGATATCTCCGCCTTCGACCGCGGGGAGGATCTTCTGGACGCTGTTTTCAAAAATCCCCCCGATCTGATTCTTCTGGATGTGATGCTTCCGGAGAAAAACGGATACGAAATATGCAAGGCCGTCAGGGAAAATCGCGCGGCGCTCGGCTATATTCCGGTTCTGCTCGTCTCGGTTTTATCCGACTCACTGGACCGCACCTTCGGGAGCGAGGCGGGGGCCGACGATTTTATCTCCATCCCCTTTGTTCCCGAGGAACTGGTCAGCCGGATCAAATCGCTTTTGCGGACAAAAAAACAGTACGATCAGATGGCGCAAAGCAAGAAACTCCTCGAGGAAAAAAACCGCCGGCTTCTTGAAATGATCGACCGGCTTATGGAGGCAAACGGATCGTCGGGCCGCCGGTGACCCATTCGACGGTCCGCCTGCGGCGGACCGCTTAAGGGTAAACAATCTTTGTTTGACGCGCGGTTGCCGACGACTTATCATCGGTCGGTTTTAAATGTATGGAAAATCGAAAATATAAAATTCTCGCCATAGACGACGACCCTTCCGTTTTGGCGCTGTTTGCAACCATTCTGGGCGGCGATTACGTCGTGATCCCTGCCGCCAACTGCGAAGAGGCAAAGGGGGTTCTGCGGAAGGAGGATTTTCAGATCTGCCTTCTCGATCTCGGCCTGCCGGACGGAAACGGCATGGACCTCTTAAAGCTCTTCAAGGAAACAAACGAGGACATCGAGGTGATCGTGGTCACCTCCCACCAGCAGGTAAAGCCGGCGGTCGAGGCGGTCCGCCTGGGGGCGTTCGATTTTATCGGGAAGGAGTTCGAGCCGGATGAACTGAAAAATCTGGTCGGCAACGCCCTGGAAAAGTATCTCCGCAAAAAGAGGATTCTCTACCTCGAATCGGAGGTGGACCGGATGATCACGGACGGCTTTGTGGCGGGCCACAGCCCCAAGATGACGAAAATCTACGAGGTCGTCGAGCGGATCGCCCGGGTATCGGCCAATGTCCTCTTGACCGGCGAGTCGGGCACGGGAAAGGAGCTGATCGCGCGCCGGATTCATTATCTCTCCGAAAACCGACAGGCGCCGTTCGTGGCGATAAACCTTGCCGCGATCCCGGAAAATCTGATCGAGTCGACGCTGTTCGGCCACGAAAAGGGGGCCTTCACCAGCGCCTACCGCCTTCAGTACGGCAAATTCGAGCTGGCCGACGGCGGAACGCTTTTTTTGGACGAGATCGCCAATCTCCGGCTCGACCTTCAGGCCAAGTTGTTACGCGTCATTCAGGAACAGGTCATCGAACGGGTGGGGGGGAACAAACTCATCCCGGCACGGGTGCGGATTATCGCCGCCACCAACGCCGATCTGGAGCGGGTAATCAAGGAGGGGAAATTCCGCGAGGATCTCTACTACCGGCTGAACGTCGTCCGCATCCACCTGCCGCCGCTTCGCGAACGCATGGAGGACATCCCCGAATTTGTCCGCTACTTCATCGAAAAGTACAACCGCAAGTTCAACCGGCAGGTGGAGGATATTTCCGACCTGGTCTTTTCCATCCTTTCGCACTATTCATGGCCCGGCAACATCCGCGAGCTGGAAAATTTGATCGAACGGATGATCGCGCTGGCCGAAAAGCCGGTGATCACCGAGGGGGACATCCCGGTGGAATATCTGGTGAGCGATTTTGACGCGCTTAAAAAGAGGGCGGCCGAGGGGGATGTGCTGGCCGAGGCCACGGCGGCGTTTGAGCGAAGTTTTATTTTGAGGATTCTGGAAAAGGAGGAGTGGAACCAGAGCGAATGCTCCGACCGGCTCGGCATTCACCGGAAGACGCTCGAGTATAAAATCAGGCAATACGGCTTGAGGCCGGTGATTGTGCAGAGAAGGGCGGCGGCGAAGGGGGCTTGAGGGGAAATGTCAAATGTCAAAGTTCAAATGTCAAATGAAACTCAAAAAAACCAATGTCGAAGGAAACTTTTGTTGTTTGTTTTTTTGACATTCCTTTGAACTTTGTAATTTGACATTTGGAATTTCTTCAAAAATCGATCCTTGTTCCCCCATACACCTGTACCCCCGGCATCGGGTAACCGAAACTTTCCTCGTAGCTGTCATCCAGCAAATTCTGTCCGCGCGCGAAAACCTCCCATTTTTTGACCCCCCGGATTTTTTGCGGGATCTCGTAGCTCACTGCGAGGTCGACATTCACATAACCGGCAAGAAGGCTATCCGAGCGGTTGTTCGAATCAAAGAAGACCACCGGAAAATCGCCGAGCGTAAGGCTGACGGTTGTCGGCGCAAGGCGGGATGACACGCGGTTTACGTCCGTCCGTATCGTCAGCCCCTTTATCGGCCTGACTGTTGCATGGGCGTTCAACCGGTGGCGCGGGCGCATGGTCAATTCGCTCCCATCGTCGTCGTTGTGCGTCCGGTTGTAGGTGTAGTTGCCGCCGATCTCCACCCAGTCGAGCGGTTTCACCCCGGCGTCGAATTCGATCCCCCACGAGCTGGCGTCATTGACCGCCTGTGCAATGTCGAGAAGGCGGTCGTAGTCGATGAAAAAATAAACGGCCCGCGCGAAGATTTTCCGGTCCCAAAAGTACTGCTCGACGCCTGCCTCATAACTTTGCGAGAGCTCCTGTTGCCCCTTGATGGGAATGGAGGTGACCGTCCCGCCGACGGTGAAGTCGAAAAAATCGGAGATGATCGGGGCGTGGAACCCCTCGCTGTAGCCGCCGTAGATTTTTGTGCCGGTTTTTTGGATGTGGTAAGCCACCGAGCCGCGCGGCGAAAGTTCCCTGCCGAAGGTGGAGTTCTCGTCGTAGCGCATGCCGGCGGTGACGGTCAAATCCTTCCAGTTGAAGATGTTCTGAAAATAGATGGCGTAGTTCTGACGGTTGGCCTTTTGCCCGGCGCCCGGATAGGAGGTGGAGAAGGGGAGGCCCGCGCCGACATCCCCTTCCAGTGAATTGGAGATGAAACTCAAATGCTCGGCGGTGGCGTTGAACCCCGCCTGAAAGAGATCCCCGATGTTTCGCGCCTCGTCGTTATAAACATGGATGTTGTTCAAAAGATCGAGGTCATGCCGCCACGAGTGCGAGCGAAAATGCTGGGAGTTGGGGGTCAACGCCGCGCCCGTTTCGTCCACCGGGGCGTCCGCGGTGTTGGAATTGAGCACCCGCTCGCGGATGAAGTTGAAGCCATAGGTGATTTTGGTGTCGTAGATTTCACTCCATTTGTTTTCCGTCTTGAAAAAATCGGTGGTGACGATGAAACACCGCCGGGAGTTGGAATCGTCCACGACATAGTCGTGGATGGAGCCGTCTCCGGCCAGGGTGATGATCTGGTCCTTCCTCAACTCCTGATCCGAGACAAGGAGATGGCTCCCCAGCTCGACCATCCAGTCGTCATTGACGTGATGGGTGAAAATGGCGGAGAAGGCGTTGGAGCCAAGGCGGTCGTTGGGACCGCGGCCTCCGATGTCGCTCCGCGAAAAGGCGGCGAAAATTTGCGTGTTGTCCGAACCACCGGAGCCGGTGGCCGTTTCCTTGAGTGTGCTCAAATTTCCCCCTTCCGCCTTGAACGAAAAATGTTTCCCCGGTTTTCCCCTTTTGGTGATGATGTTGATCACCCCGCCGACGGCGTCCGACCCGTACAAAATGCCCTGCGACCCTTTAAGCACCTCGATCCGTTCGATCATTTCCGCCGGGAGGAGTTCGAGAAAATCGGCCTTCGCCTCGCTGGTGGAATGGATCGGAATGCCGTCCAGCAAAAGGAGCACCTCGTCGCGGTCGGAGCCGCGCAGGCGGAAATCGACATCCTCCCCGTGAG
>JACPFC010000010.1 GCA_016183175.1 Deltaproteobacteria bacterium | reverse complement strand
TAGAATTTGCGATATTTGAAATCCATGAGGGTGGTCAAACCCCCGTCGGAGGCGAAAACGACATCCCCCCCCTTGCCGCCGTTGCCGCCGTCCGGGCCCCCGCGCGGGACATACTTTTCCCGCCGGAAGGAAACGCACCCCCTCCCGCCGTTTCCCCCCTTGACTTTAATTTCCGCTTCGTCGATAAATTTCATGATTGTGATTCGGCGGCAAACAAAGAGACTCCTTTTGTCTTCGCAATTTTCGTAAGCCGCTTAGGCGTTGGATTGTCTCGCCGACAGATGTGGCTGGCGGGAACGAAAATTGCTCTATCAAAAGAGTTTCTTTGTTTGCCTGTGGATGTTGTCATGTATTCTATTCCATCCATTCTCTTCCTCTTTCCGCCGCTGGTCACGCTGGGGGTCGGTTTCTGGATCTTCGCCAATGCGCCGAGTCTGAAAACCTCTTACCGAAAATGGGGACAGGGGATCGGGCTGGTCATCATGACAGGCGCCGTTTTCGGCTTTGTCTTTCTCGCCTCTTACGCGATCCAAAACGGGTTGTTTGGCGGGGCCAAGACATGCCCCCATCATCATTCTCTGCAAGCAGACCCCGGCGATGTTAACCCCGAAGACTGGCAAAAGTACAACGTCATTCCGCCCGACCAGCCGTCGGACGCAAATCCCAATCCATAAAACAAAAAAGCCACCCGTTTTGCGGATGGCTTTTTGAACCCACAAGTCTTTAACCCCTTACGCGGGAATAACGCTTACTTTTTTTCGATCGCCGCTATAGCGCGAAAAGGCCAAGCGGCCGGTCACGCGGGCATAAAGCGTGTGGTCGGAACCGACGCCGACATTGAGGCCGGGGTGCACCTGTGTGCCGCGCTGACGGACGATGATTGCGCCGGCATTCACATGCTCCCCGCCAAAGCGCTTGACGCCGAGCCTCTGCCCCGGCGAGTCCCGCCCGTTTCTGGATGATCCGCCTGCCTTTTTATGGGCCACAATTAACCTCTAATTTCTTCGATCTGAACCTCGGTCAGTTGTTGCCGGTGTCCCTGTTTTTTGTGGTACCCTTTCCGGCGCTTGTACTTGTAAATGACAACCTTGTCCCCCTTGGTCTGCGAGACGATTTTTCCCATCACCTTGGCGCCGGCCAGATACGGCGTGCCGATTTTGGTGGCAGGGCCACTGGTGGCAGGGCCGTGGACGAGGAGGACTTGTTCGAAGGCAACCTCTGTCCCCGGTTCGCCGGGGATTTTTTCGATCAAAAGCCTCTCCCCCTTGGAGACATTATATTGCTTTCCGCCTGTTTGAATGACCGCTTGCATGGAAGGCGCACCCTATTATAAGCGCCTGATTTTTGTCAAGAACCGACGACTGGACATGCTATTGGTGCGAAAAATACTCCCTTAGCCCGAGCCCAAGGCCGGAAACCACGGGGAGCCATGTGTCTTTTTGCCGATAAGCCCGTTCGATTTCAACATGCACGTACCTGCCGACGCCGTACATCTTGTTTGAATAGCGTCCCTGCGGGTTCACCTTGCCGCAGAGTTCCCTGAAATCGGCCCCGCCGTCATAGACGCCCGCAGTTATCCCCTCTGCCTCGAGGGCATTCTTGAGCGTGGTAACAACGGGTGGGACTTCGGCGGCGGCGGCGCTTAAGACGACATCACTGGCGTTGATTGCCGGGCTGTACTTTCCCCGCGTAAAACCATGGATGGAGAGGGTCAGCAGATCGGGGCGGGAGATGGCCTCGTGCGCCGCCTGAAACGGGCTTTTTTTGTTGCGGGCCATGTCCGATTCAACCGATTCCCCTTTGCCGTTGGCAAAACGGTGGGCGCCGGCGATTAAAAGATACCGCGCGTCGGCCTGCTGAAAGAGGGAGGCGCCGACCCGCCATGTATTCACGTCGTAGTCGGGATGATCGACCTCAATGGCCAGTTCGTTGCCGGCCTGTGTCGGCCAAGATGCTGTACACTTCATTTGTTGCCTCGTCGTTGAAAAAGATCAGGCGATAATTTCCAAAATAGTCCAAGCTGGTGGACACGGCCGGCCAGTCCCGATTTGTAAAGGCAGTGAACAGGTCCCGCCACCGGGCGAGTTGTTCCTCCGTTGGCGGAACAAAGCCGTGGGAGCCGGCAGGGGGTATTTGGCGAACCATCCCCGCGACCCATTCTTCGAAATTTCCCGACTCCGGGGCATTGCCGCCGGGATCAAGACCGGGAGCGCCCCCCTTGGGGGGACAGGCGATGAGGGAACCAAAAAGCGGAAAGGGGGAAAATCCGGGCATATTCACTTATCGGCAGAACCGGCGAATTGTTGCGAAAAAAAAGCAGAAAAGAGAGAATAATTTGTCTTAATTAGTTCTGTTATTACAGATAAAAAGGCCCCCGCCTTTGGGGGGCTTTTTATCATTTGATTTTGTCCATGGCACCCGCCGTGAGTCTCGTTTTAGCTCCCTTCGCCTTCACCTTCGCCTTCACCTTCGCCTTCACCTTCGGAGTCCCCTTCGGCGTCCCCTTCGGCGTCGCCGCCTTCCGATTCTGTCTTCGGTTGAGTGGTGTCGCCGCTTTCTATGTTGGTAGCACTTCCCTTCGAGTCGTACGTCATCGTAAAGCCGCCACCAGGGGTGCCATAAAAAACTTTCGTGCCTCCTCCTGCGGTGTCAGCGTGTGCATCCCCAGTATCCCCACTCGCTTCAAGAGCACTCTGAATCACTTTCATTCGCGCCATCTGTACTTTTTTTATATCCTTCATCCCTGCTCTTCCGGCTGGTGCGGCTAGAGCCGATTGGGGCTGGAAAAACAAAAGGCCAAGCCCTGCGATCGCCACCACCGCTACCAGGGATATCGCTTTTTTCATATGATCCTCCATTTTAAATGCCCAAATCGTTCCCTGGGCCCATGCCGGTTTTCAGCGGGACACAGGAAGCCATGGACAGGTTAAATAGTAAGCAATTACTGTGCCAATTACACTAAAAAAATCATTTTATCTAACTAATTGAAAATACTTGCTATGTTTGTAATAACCCCCTGAAGTAGTCTTCTCAAAATGACAAAAAATAGCTCTATTTATCATTTTGAAAAGGAGAACAGTCATTTGTTTGACATGTCGATGATCAAGGATTGAGCAGTTCGTATTTATATATTTTCAGCATGGCGCTTGTCGTATGCCAGACATTGTCGCACCAGACCGTGCTATCGATGAGATCGGTTTTAAAACCGCCCATGACGCGCTCTCGATGCGGAATGTAATAGGTGTTCTCGGGAATAAACTGGAGTCTCATCAGATAGGCCGTTGAGCGTTTGATGACTTCGGAATACTTTTTATACCGCGCCGCATCCCCCTCTCTTTTGGCCACGGCCGCCGCGTCGGCAAGCGATTCGAGGGAGGCGGCCGTAATGGAGTTGTTGCCGAAGAATCCCGGTTTGGGCGCAAGGATCCCGTCATAATCGTAATAAACCTGATACCGCGCGTTGAGTTCATACCACTTGACCACGCGGTCGTTGATTAAAAACACCATATCGCTGTATTTCTTGTCCCCCGTTAACCGGTGCATTTTTGCAAAAGGCTGGGTAAACCAGGCGGGGGCAATCGGGGCGTAGGTTTCGTCTTGCAGATGCATCATGTCTTTGAATTGTGAGGCGTAGGCATGAAAGGACTTTTCAAAAAACTCGAGGTGCCGTTTATCCCCCGTTTTTTCATACAGGAAGGACACAACCAGCAGAAACTGGCCCGGATCGAAATATTGGCTCTGCGCAAACTGGGTCCATAAAATACCGTCCGGTTTTTGATGGGCCATTGCCCAATTCATCAGGAGTTCCACCTCTTTTGAATATTTTTCAAGTTCGCCCCTCTCGATAATGGCCGCCACGAGAAAACCGGCCGTCGTGTAACGATTTTCGGCAATCTCGCCGATTTCCGTCGGTTTTGTGGAAGGGATCAGAACCCCCTTTTTAACGGATTCGCTCATGTTAAAATAGCGCTCGAGGTAAAAATGAAGGCTTTCCTCGCCCAATTTTTTTAATTTTTCATCATTCAGAAAATAGGCAAGTTTGTTTACAATCCAGGTTGCAATGGTCGAACGCACCATGGTTCTTTCGCTATTTTTGTATTTCCCAGTGGCGGGGGAGTAAATGTAGGTGATCTCGCCGTCAATCACATTATTGGAATACCATTGGCCGATCAGTTTGAGACGATTCATGAGGGTTTCATAACTGACTTCATCCATGGTAAAAACCCTGTGTCCTCTGAAGTAATTGGTGAATTTTCTGTCGGGCCAGGCCTCGCCAAAGTGAATGACCTTGTAAATTTCGATAACCAGATCATTGTAAGCGGGCATCTCCTCCGGGAGGATTCCAAGTTGTCCGGCCAGATAGGCCCTTGAACTTTTGGCCCCTTTGTTAAGGGTCAACTGTTGCAGGGGGTTTATTTCCACGCGCTTGCCGTTCAACTCGTAGGCCAGGCCGGTTACCATCGGCTCGAATATTTTGTAGTCAAACAATCCCTTGATGCCAAAATTGGCGAAACGCGCCGTGTAGCTCACAACCATCAAATGGAGATATCCCGTTCCGGGTTCGATCGGGTGATTCTCGCGCAGGTACCCGATGCCGCTCTTTAATTTTTCCGGAATCGACAGGTCGGGGGAATCGACCCGATGCGTTGCAATCATCTCGCCGTCGTCGGAAAAAAGGGTGATGATCAACGGCGGCTTCAGGGACTTGATCCTTTCCGGAAAGACCAGCCCCGCGGCCCTGTCGTCGTTCTTGTCGAGCAGGAGTCTTCCATAGTTCAAAATGATCCGCCGTTCCGTATCATTCAGCGAAAGATCGGAAGGGAGCGGCTTGTTGCCGCAGGCCGCCATAAACAGGCAGAAGAACGCGGCAGTTAAAATGAGGGTGCGAGGCATGAATAAAAAACATATAATTCACTCATGCCGATCAAGCAATATCAATCAACCGCCGTTTCTACCGGCGTTATTTTTGCCGGGAGCCACTTTCTTTTTTCCTGTCTCATTCAGCTCGAAAATTATTTCTTTTATGTCGCCGACCTGAAAAACGCCTGGCGGGAGGCCCTGTTGTTTCTGGTTACCCTCCCTTTTTTTCAGTTTGAAAATATCGCCGTCTTTGCGGTTCTTGCATCTGCATGCATGCTTATCCTGAAGATCCGCGGAACACTTGTCAGAGCGGCGTTGCTCGGCTTATGGATGGTTCTCAATCTTTATCTGATTTTCGACCAGGTGGGCTACTCCCTGTTTCTGGATCATCTTCAGCCCGGATTGGAGGAGGGAAAAATCAGCGGATTGTCTTTTTTTGTCGATTCCTTCCTCAAGGAAATAACACCCCTCTCCTATGTAAATATCGCGATTATCCTGATCGCTCTGCGGTGGCTATACCGGCGCCTGTTTCAAACAGCGCAACCGGCAAACGGTAACTCCCCCCATCCCCACCGCACCATCTTTATCGTCGCCATGCTCGCCTATCTCTCGCTTAATTATGCCGCGTGGCTTAAATTTCAGAACTACAATCTGGAACATTACCCTCTCTTCAGCCTCATCCATAGCCTGATCAAAGGGCAATCGGCGCCAACATTCCCACAACAGATACTGACCGATTATGGGCTCCCTCAAATGGGCACTGTATTCGAATCCCCCGGTGATCCGATGGTTTTAAGCGCCCTTGAAAAACAAATCCTTGAAACCCATCGCAAACCCAACATCATTTTCATTGTCCTGGAATCGGTCGGCTCGAAACAGCTTTTTACCGGCGATGGAACTTTTAATGCCTCCATAACCCCCAACTTGAACGGAATGGGCGACCACATGGTTATTTTCGATTCGCTCTATTCCATTTATCCGGCAACTGTCCGCACCCATCTGGCCATGAATACGGGAGGAGAGGCAATTACCTGGGGCAGTGTTTACGAAGAACTCGACTTTCCCTATTTTGGGGAAACGCTTAAAAGCTATTTTAAAAAGCAAAACTATCAGACCGGCCTTGTCTCTTCGGGCTTTTTGGATCCTGAAAATATGGGATCTTTTTTCAAACTGCTGGAGTACGACTATTTTTATGATCCGGCAAGCGAAACGGCGCGGGTTAAATATAAGGAACAGTTGAATTCGTGGGGGCTACGGGAAGAATATGCCGTCAATAAGGCGCTTGCCTGGATTGACAGGGTGACGGGGACCGAATCGCCGTTTTTCCTTCAGCTACTGACCAGTTGCGCCCATCATCCGTACGCGGCACCTTCGGACTTTAAAGCCCCATTGGCGGGGAACAACAGGAAATCACGCTATCTCAACTCGGTATTCTACAGCGATTACGCCATCGGTCTTCTTGTCGATGCCCTGCAAAAAAAAGGCCTGCTGGAGAATACCCTCCTGTTCATTACTGGCGACCATGGCGAGTCGTTTGAGGAGTGGCACAGGGGTAATCTGTTTCATAAACTAAGACTCTACGAGGAAAATGTTAAAACGTTTCTTATTGCTTTTGATGCGAAAAACATTCGGCAAAAATATGTTTCGCATCGCGTGGGTTCCGTGGGGGATATGGCGGCCACCCTTTCCGCCCTGGTCGTAGCTGATGGGCCCGCCTCTTTTTCGGGGCGCGATTTATTTGCCGAAACATTTCCCCCTCAAATTGTTTTTTTCCATAAAAATACCCTGCCGGAGGCTTGGGGGCTCCGTGACGGGGAGTGGAAATTTATTGTCAACAAAACGGGCAAAAAAACAGCGGAGCTCTTCGATTTACGGACGGACCCCGACGAACAGAATAACCTGATTGAACGGCATCCCGGTATTGTCCCCCTTTACGATAAAATGATCGGAAGTTGGTATATTGCGACAGACAAGAAATTTACCGGTCAATTGAAAGGATATACCCCAACAGGGGGAAACGATTTTGGGGAGGTCGATGTAACGGTTCCCGGCCCCAAGGTCCTTGCCATCGGATATCGTGATGCCTCGGACCGGTTTCATGAATCGTATCAACTCAACCCCTACCAACGGCCGAACGCAAAAATCAAACTGGTCAAGGGCGGTGCCGATAAGATTTTTACTCTTGTCTGGATCTCCCCGTCGGGGAAACAGCTGGTTAAAGACCACAAAATCATTTCGAATTGGGGCACCTTTCAGACCCGGTATCGGTCTTTTTCTCTTCCGCTGGAGGAGGGGAGCTGGAAACTGGTCCTCAAAGATGGAGATCGCGAAGTGTTGTCAAAAACTTTCGAGGTAAACCGCCGCAATGGAAAACGATAGTTGCCGAACACTCGCGAGTCCACCAATGAAGGGCCACTTTTAGTGGTCCACTTTTAGTGGACAAATAATCTCTTCTGCGCTATCGTGGTCTTCGTGAGGGTGCAAAAGGGCTTTAAATACGATGTGCTGATCGGAGAAGAAGACCTCTGCGACCGCCAAAATGAAATCCGCGAGCTTTTGTCACGGGCCAGGCAGGGAAGACGGACCGTCCTTTTTGCGCCGCGCCGGTATGGAAAAACTTCCCTCGTCAAAAATATCGTCGGAAAACAATTTGCGCGTTTAAGCAGAAAACATCTGCTTCTCGGGTTCGATTTTATGGATGCGGGGGGAATGGAATCGATCATCCGGAGAATTCAATACGGCTTGAGCCATGCCTTGTCGCGGCAGATGCCTGTCAAAACATTTTTCAGGGAAATCGTTTCCCATCTGCGGGGCGTTAAAATAAGCGTGGAATCCGACCCGGTTACGGGAACTCCCTCGGCGTCCTTATCCTTCGAAAAGGCCGATCCGGAAAAGAACCTTCTGACTCTTCTCGATGCCGTCGGAAAACTGGCGGAGAATTATCGTTTGATGCTGGTCCTTGACGAATTTCAGGATATTGCACTGGTACCCGAGGCCGAGGCTCTTTTCCGCGCCCATTTGCAGGAACTGGAAAAAGCGAGCGTTTTTATCCTGGGCTCGAAAAGGCATCTTCTTAACGAAATGTTTTTGAGCGCCAATTCTCCTCTCTATCAGTACGGGGATGAAATGCATCTGGGACCCATAAACCCCGCGGAGTGGCTCCCCTATTTTCGCGAAAGAATGAATGTCAAAAGAATAGATATCGCTCTTGAAGAAATAAAGTGGCTGACCGGACAACTTTGCGATGTTCCAAATTCCATTTGCGAACTGGGGGCATGGATCGTCGAAAATACCCCGGAGAAGACAAAATTAACCGTTTCCGGCGTCAAGGAAAAGCTCGACCAGCTTGTTGAAACAAAGCAGACATTCCCCTATTTCCTGCAGGGGTGCACTGAAAATGACAAGAAAGCGCTTAAAGCGCTGGCCAACGAAAAATATGTATTATCCCCCCATGCCGATAGTTTCCTGAAAAAAACCGGTCTGCCCAAGTCCACCGTCGGAAAAATTATCAAAAAACTGCTTAATCGGGGAATGATCGAGGAAGAGTGGAAAAAAGGATATCGTATTTCCGACCCATTGCTCGGATTTTATTTGAACCGGTAAATTATAAGCGCCTGATTTTTGTCAAGAACCTACCCCCTCGTCGTAATTTCAAATTTCTCCAGATGATAGGTCTCTTCCGTCTCCACCAGAATCCGCTTTTGGAAGCGCTTTTCCATTCCGTCCAGCCGCTCTCTCGCCTCGTGGAAGAGAACCTGCGCCACGCGGGGGTTCACGCGGACAACAATCGACCGGCCATTGATGTGATGAAAGGTCCGTTTAAGATCGCGGAAGATTTCAAAGGCCACCGTTTGCGGCGTCTTGATGTGCCCCTTGCCGTGGCAATAAATGCAGGTCTCCGAGAGCATCTCCGTCAGCGAATCGCGGGTCCTCTTGCGCGTCATTTCCACCAGCCCCAGCTCGGAAATTTTGGAAATGGTGGTGCGAACCTTGTCTTTGCGAAGCGCGTCCTTGAGGGTGTAGTAAACCTTCTGCCGGTTGGGAAACCGCTCCATGTCGATAAAGTCGATGATGATGATGCCGCCGATGTTTCGCAGGCGAAGCTGATAGGCAATCTCGTGGGCCGCTTCGAGGTTGGTCTGAAGAATGGTTTCCTCAAAATCGTGGCGCCCCACAAACCGGCCGGTGTTGATATCGATGGCCGTCAGCGCCTCGCTCCGGTCGATGATGAGGTAGCCCCCCGACTTGAGCCAGACCTTTTTGCCGAGCGCCCGGTTGATTTCGGTCTCGACCCCATAAACATCAAAAAGAGGGGCCTCGCTGTTGTAGAGCTCCACCCGGTTGGCCAGATCGGGCATAAACTGTTCCATGAATTTGAGCACCTCCTGGTATTCCTCTTCCGAGTCGATCGCCAGCCGGTCGATATCGGGGCTCATCAGGTCGCGCACCGAACGAAGCACCAGCGACAAATCGTTGTAAATAAGCGCCGGCGGCTGGGCCTTTTCCTGTTTGGCCGAAATTTCCTCCCAGATATCCTTCAGCCGCTTCATGTCGGAGGCCAGCGCCTCTTCAGCCGCCCCCGCGCTGATGGTTCTGGCGATGAACCCTCCCCGTTGAGGCCGGTTGGCCGAGATAATCTGTTTGAGCCTCATCCGCTCCTGATGGGAACCGAGACGGCGCGACACCCCCACATGATCGACGGTGGGCATCGAAACCACATAGCGCCCGGGAAGCGAAATGTGGCAGGTCACCCGCGCCCCCTTGGTGCGGATGGGATCCTTGGCCACCTGCACCACAATCGACTGCCCCTCGCGGACCAGCTCTTCAATTCTGGGGAGTGGCCCTCTATAACGCCGACGGCCGCGCTGGGGAGGTCTCCGTTCCTCCGGGGCGGCCGATTCTCCACTGGCGCCGCCGTTTTCCTCCTCCTCGTCATCCTCTTCCTCGAAGAGGTCTGGGACTACGTCGCTGACGTACAAAAACGCCGCCTTTTCCAGGCCGATATCCACAAAGGCCGCCTGCATGCCGGGAAGGACGCGGGTGATGCGCCCCTTGTAGATGTTCCCGGCAATCTGCTGTTCGCCGGCCCGCTCGACATAGAGTTCGGCCAACTGCCCCTCTTCGAGACGCGCAATCCGCGTCTCGCCGGGGGTAATATTCATGATGAGTTCATTCGACATACTTCAAACTGCGGCGGGAATTAAAACAAGGAAAGGAAGTAATAAAAGGGCAACGAGGAAAAAAGAATAAAACCGGTTATGGAAGAAAACACAACAGAAACGGCGATAATTTCAAGCCTCTCATTGGAATTCCGGTTAAAAATGAATTTTTATAACAAACTTTTCCCCTGATGCCCGGGAAATACAACAGTCTCCTTGATTTTTATCCCGGCCGGCGATTAATTTTTTTTAGGACTTCCAGGCGACTCCCGTTTTTTTGAGTCGGACCCGGCCCAAATCCTCCTTTGATAAACCAAACAGAGCGGCCAATACCTCCTGGGGTTTGACACTCCCCTCCGGCTTCACCCTGGCTGTGAAGAGAAATCTCCGCGGAAACCCGTCGAGGCTCACGTCAACAAACTCTCTAAGGTTGAAACGCTTGATACCCCGCTCGGTTTCACGCTCCCACAAAACCTCCGGCGTCTCCTGCCACCGGTTTAAAAGTTCCAAGGCCTTATTCTCCCACTGATGATTGGGGAGACCATCGAAAAAGGCCTCGTAATCAACCTCTTGGAGTTGAGAATAAATGGAAGGAACCGATCTGTCAACCTTTTCGGCGGATAAAAGCTCCACCCCGGCCGGGAGACACCGGTTGATTTGGCGTTTCGCCTCGGTTGGATCGACCCATTCGACGGCCCCCAAAGGGGGCCGCTCAGGGTCAACAGGCTGGAAAAGGAACATTGTCCCGAGGGACGCTGTCCCAAGGGACATTGTCCCAAGCTCCAGATCGAAATATTCCCATTCGCTTTCGACCCCCAGCGGGAGGGGATGCCCCATCGAAATTTTCATTTGAGGATGAAAGCCTTCCGAATAGGTAACCGGCAATCCCGCCCGGACGATCGCCCGTTTCAGAACCCCCATCAGTTCCAGATGACCCAAAAATCGCGCCTCGCCGGTTTTGGAGTAGCGGCATCTGATTTTGGAAGATAGATGATCGAAGATCGAAGATGGAGAGAATTCTTTTTTTCCCATCTTCGATCTTCCATCTTCCATCTTCCCTTTTCCCTTCCACCCATACCATTCTCTATTTCCCTTCTTGACCATCACCGGCTGATCCCCTGGAACAAAAATCCGATTCTTGACGACACGAAAATCACAGACGCCGCAATCGGAACAACGGTGGGTGCTACAGTCTTCGGTGAAAGCCTCATGATGCGCCTTTTCATATTCCTCCCACAAAAATTTTTTATCCATCTGCGCATAGAGATGATCCCACGGGAGGACTTCATCTCGATTACGACGGCGATAAAGATAAAAAGTAGCATCCCCTTCCCATTTCGAAAGCGCCCTTTGCCATTTTGCAAAATCGAAGTGTTCCTCCCATTCGTCAAACCGGCACCCCTCGCGCCAGGCGAGTTCGATGAGGCCGGCCACGCGGCGGTCGCCGCGCGACATGATCCCTTCGAGATAACTCATCTCCGGATTGTGGTGTTTCAGGCGAACTTTTTTGTCCGTAAGATTTGCGCGGATCAGATCGAGCCGTCGCCGGGTTTCAGCAATGGTCATCTGCGGCTCCCACTGAAACGGGGTGAAAGGCTTGGGGACAAACGACGAGATGCTTACGTTCAACTCGGCCCCTTGTGCGTAACTTTTCGCGACTCCAAAACCGAGCATTGCTTCGCGGGCGATTCCGGTCACATCGTCATCGGTCTCGAAGGGGAGCCCCACCATGTAGTAGAGCTTGAGCAGTCGCCACCCTTGTGAAAAGGCGTTGCGAACGGCGGTCAGCATGTCGTCCACCCTGTTTCCCTTGTTGATCACCCGCCGCATTCGTTCGGAGCCCGCTTCGGGGGCGATGGTAAAGCCGGTCTTCCGCACCTGTTTGATCTGTTCGACAAGTTCCGGGGTCATTTTTTCTGTCCGGGTGGCAGGGACCGACAGCGCCACTTTTTTTGAGGCGTAACGACCGTTCAATTCCTTCAAGAGGGGCACCAAACAGGCGTAGTCGGCGGCGGAAAGCGACAAAAGTGAGATCGCATCGATCCCGGTTTGCCGATACGATTCGTCGGCGATTTTAAGGATGGTTTCGGGAGACCGCTGGCGCACCGGCCGGTCGATATAGCCGGCCTGACAGAACCGGCAGGCGCGGTTGCACCCGCGCTGGATTTCAACGCCAATCCGGTCGTGAACGGTGCGAACCGACGGGACAAGGAGTTTTGTCGGATAAGGGGCGGAGTCGATCTCCTTGATGACCCGCTTGTTGACCTTTGTGTATCCTTCCTTGAGCGGCCTAACCTGTTTGATGGTGCCATCGGCATTGTATTCCGGTTCGAAGAACGATGGCACATAAATTCCCTCGATTTCAGAAAGCGCCTCCAGTAGGGGCGCACGGCCGTGCGCCCTTACACGGCGCACCGCCTCGACAATATCCAAAATCCCCTCTTCGCCATCTCCCAAAAGAGCCGCGTCTAGAAAATCGGCCACCGGTTCGGCGTTCATCGTGCAACCTCCTCCCGCGATGATCAACGGATGCCTGTCGGTGCGATCCTTTTGCCAAAGGGGAATCCCGGCGAGGTCGAGGATCGTCAACATATTGGTATAGGTCAGTTCGTAGGTGAGCGAAAAACCGATGATGTCGAAATCGGCGAGCGGCCGCTTCGATTCCAGCGAAAAAAGCGGAAGTCCTTCTCTCCGGAGTTCCTTCTCCAGATCGAGGTCAGGCGCAAAACAGCGCTCGGCTGTCACATGGGGGAGTTTATTGAGGATTTCATAGAGTATTTTGAGGCCGATATGGCTCATCCCGATTTCGTATTTGTCGGGAAAAACCAGGCAGACACGAAGCTCCGCTTCATCAAAATCCTTTTTGACGACGTTGACCTCGTTTCCCAGGTATTGGCCGGGCTTTTGGACGCGGTGAAGAATCGAATAGAGACGGTTTAAATCCACAAAACAGACATTAACCCGCCCCAAAGGGGACTTCAATATCAATCGGCACTGGCACTGCCGGCGGCACCGGCATTGCCGGCGGCACCGGCACTGCCGGTCTTTCCCAAATTTAACTCGGAAACCGCCCTTCGCAGACCCCGGCGCAGACGGGTCGAATGATCGAAATGGAAGTGAATCTTCTGCCGGATAATGGAAACGCCGATGAGAATCCACACCAAAAGAGTCACCGGAATTAACAAGAGAAGAATTTTTTGGAAGCCGTCCATGAACCAACTCCTGATGGATGTAAATGTCCTATGCAAAAACCGGACCACCCGGCGTATTTTTTTATCCTTCTGATTTTACTACGAAAAAAATGATGGCGGGAAGCACCGAACAAAAATTTGACGTTTCAAAATGAGAAAACCGTCAAACGAATGACGACCGAAATTGAACAGAGGGGATAAAATTGTGGATAAGGGTTCACCGCGCCATTTTACAACACAAACTTCACCCGCGGATCGGGCTTCGGTTCCACCGTCTCGAAGGCGACCGTTTTTCGCGCCGTGAGCGTTTTTTTAAAGACCCATTCCTTGTTCTCCTTTCGGGAAATTTTCAACTCCATGTCCCCCATCATCGTGTTATGGCAAAAACGACGCTCGCCGTTGGGCCCCAGATATTCCACTCCTGTCAAGGAGCCGACATCGCGCCGAACCACCCCCTCAAATTTCGTCTCACCGCTGATCGCCTCGAATTGCCAGACGGCAAGATCGTGACAACTGTCGTTTTTAATCCACCGGATAATCGAATTGGCGCGGTATTCCCTCCCCTCCACGATAAAATAAAAAAGGGCGAGCGGGGGGCTGGGGATGGGGCCCAGCTTGATTTGGGCCACAAGCCCTTCAAAAACGGCCGTTGGATCCTCCTCGAACTGGTTGCAGTTTCCCCATACCCATCGTCTCGCATAGGCGGTTCCCCACAGATGGGCCTGATGGGCGGGGTGATGGAAAAGACGGAGGACCTCTTTGTCGATCGTCAGAGTTCCGGTGACATGCGTGGAAAGGCGTGGTTCCAAAAATTTGGTTTTGGGAAAAGAACCACGATACAAAAATCCGTAAGGGTACAAACCGGCCGAGAGGGTCGGGTCTTCAAACTGGAGATTCCAGGCGATTTCATGGTCCGAATCACCCAAACGCCCGACGGCCGAATCCAGTGAAAGAAAATCCTCCTGAATCTGCAAAAAACGTTCGGAATGAAAGGGGTCGATACGGTTCAGCGGATAGGTCTGTTTGAGGGCCACCGTTGTCGGACCTGCCCTGAGCGAAGTCGAAGGGCGGCAAAAAATCCCCCAGACGGAAGCGGTCGCCTTTTCCCTTTCCTTTTTCGGCACGCAAAGGGTGTATCGCCCCCAAAACGACCACCCTTTGTCCGGATCCACAATTTTTAAATAGTAAACTTCGTAAAACGGATTCCTTTTTCCGTCCCAGCGGAGACGATTTCCATTTGACACGGTGTTTAAACTCATAACGAGACTTTATGGTATAATGATTTTTGATGCCAGACAAGAAAGTCATCTTTTTTTTGGGCCTCTGTCTTGCCTTGGGCGAACCGTTGGGCGTTTGCCGGGGACAAGCTGACGGCATGAAAACGGGCATCATTAAAAACAAGGAAGCCAACCCCCGGAAACTGGACATCCAGCCGGCTCTCTGTCCGCGGATTAAAAGAATCAATGAACAGGAATTCATCTACGACGGCGCCAAAGACCGCCTCAATCACATCCCGGTCTTTCAACTGCTTGACCCCGACGCCGGAAAAGGAAACCAGTACAAGGCGTATGCCGAAATGGATGGTAAAAATGTTCTTTTGCTTAAAGAAGTACGGATCTCCTACGATTACGAAGATACGGCGATCATCGATTATGAAGGTCCCCATCCGATCACCGGCAAACCGCATGTTGTTCACGAAGGCAACGGCGGCTTTTATGCCAACATCCATTACGCCGTCGTACCGTATGAGAAGGCAATTCCTGAAATGAATCGTCAGACCCTGCTCCATTTGGCGACGGGAAAGCTAAAAGAAATCGGGAAAGAAGACTTACGTCCCGCCCTACGCACCCATTCGCTGATTCCGGGGCCATTCTTGAGCAAGTCGAAACGGATTTACGACATGTGCGAATGGGGGGATACCGCCTATCAATACCCGGAGCAGATCCTTGAATACGATCAGATGGCGCTTTGGGACTGGGACTATTCGGTGAAGAACGCAGACCATATTTTATTGATCGTCTGGGAGGGAGATGAAGAGGATTGGCTCATCCAGCAGAAATTGATCGATCCGTTTTATTTAACGGATGATCTGATCGGGATTTTTGAAATCAAAAAGAAGGAAACAAAAGAACCGCTCACGTTGAAAAATGAGAGGAACGATTTTGAAATCACCGTTCAGACGGGAGATTTGAAGGCACCGCCGAAATGACAAATGTCAAAGTTCAAATGCCAAAGGAATTCCAAAACAACAAGGCCAAATTTGACCTTTGAAATTTGACATTCCTTTGAACTTTGAACTTTGACATTTGACATTAGCGGCAGACGGTACTAGCCACTGAACGATGATTATCGGCCTGACCGGAAAAAATGGCTCAGGTAAAGGGGAAGTCGCCAAGCTTCTGACTTCCAGCGGCTTCATCTATTACTCCCTCTCCGACGTCCTGCGGGACGAGTTGAAAAAACAGGGGAAAGAAGTCACGCGCGAAAATCTCATCGAAATCGGCAACCGCCTTCGCACCGAGGGAGGGCCGTCTGTTTTGGCCGACCGC
>JACPFC010000009.1 GCA_016183175.1 Deltaproteobacteria bacterium | reverse complement strand
CGGCGGCTATTTTGGGCTTCCCCGCCCCGCCCGGTGACGTCTTGTGGAAAAAGCGCCAATAGACAAAACCCCCAAGGGCCCCCACAAGAACAACGAGAAGAATCATTTGCGTGGCGGATGTTTTTTTAGGCGGAGAAGAGTCTTCGATCTTGAACGGATTCGGGCCGCCAGGCCGGCTCGGCCCGGCGGGCGGCTTCGATCCGCCAAACGGATTATACTCGGCGGGAGGCTTTTGGGATTCCGCCCCCCCGGTTTGCTCCCGCTTGGTGGCGCGCTCCTGCTCCGCCTTTTTAAGTGCGTCATGAATGATGGACATTCTTTTGTTTACCGAGCAATCGGCACCTCTTGGGCCGCCTCCTTCACCAACTGCCGCGTGATCACGCGGGTTTCGCGGGAATAGGCGGCAAGCAGGGCCAGTTCGCAAACGGTATTGACGATCCGGGGGACGCCGCCGGATACCTTGTGAATCTCCTTCAAGGCCGATTTTTCGAAGGCGACCTTCGCGGCGTTCCCCGCCTTTTCGACGCGGAACTGGATGTAACGTTCCGTCTCCGCCGCCGCCAGCGGGGTCAACCGGCAGAAAATCTGGATCCTCTGCGCAAGCTGACGGAGCCTTTTGTCGGCCAGTTTTTCCTCCAACTCCGGTTGCCCCACGAGAACAATCTGCAAAAGCTTGTGGGTCTCGGTTTCGAGATTGGAAAGAAGACGGGTCATCTCGAGCGCCTCCATCGAAAGGTCCTGCGCCTCGTCGATGATCACCACGGCGTTCCGCCCCTCCTTGGCGTTTTCGAGGACAAAATAGTTGAGGGCCTCGAGCTGGTCCTTCACCGTGTCCCCCTTTGTTTCACAGCCGAAATCCTTGTTGATGGTTTTTAAAAGCTCGACGGTGGAGAGAAGGGGATTGATAATGAGGCTCGTCTGATGCTCCGAGCCGAGTTTGTTCAAAAGATAACGCAGACTCGTTGTCTTGCCGGTTCCCACCTCGCCGGTCAAAAGGAGAAAGCCCTTCCGTGCCGTGATTCCGTAGTAGAGGGTGTTGATAACCGACTCGTGCTGGATGGACGGGTACAAAAAATGCGTGTCTGGGGTCACGCTGAACGGTTTGGCCATGAATCCGAAAAAATCTTCGTACATGTGGATAAGTATAGTAAGACGCGGTAAATATATCCTTTTTTTACCCGGCGGGCAATAACTAAGTGTTACTGAATATTGATTTCCCCCGTATTGGGCTGGACCCGAATGGTTTCGGTGTTTCCGGAGTGGTTCAGAACCACCGTCCCTTCCACTGCGAGGTTGGTTTCGTTGCCGTCCTGCGGGGTGCCGGAGGCGTTGAAGCGGATGGTCACGGTGCCGCCGAATTCGGCGCTCTGGATGGTCACGCCGTCCATCCCCGGCAGGTTGTCGAAGTCGGTGTCCGCCGCCTGTTGCGTCAGCGTGTTGGCGATGGTTGTGGCGGTATCGGTGTCGGGGTCGTATTCATGGACGGCGTAGGTGTCGTTGACCGTATCAAAGGTGATGCCGAAGACACTGTTTTCGTTGATCGCCTGCTGGCGCGCGTAGGCGAGGTCGGAGGCGACCCGTTTGGCGGCGCCGTCGACCCGTGCGTCCTCCACGCCGACGTACTGGCTTACCGCCGAGACCGCAAGGATTCCCAGAAGCACCACCACAAGGGCGAGTTCAACCATCGTATGTCCATTTTGATTTATCGCTTTCATTATCTTGCCAAATTCCTCGGCTGTGTCTCCGATTCCATGTTGATCGTCTGCTGGTCAACCTGTACCTGAATCTGGACCAGAACCCGCCAGATGTCGGTGGCTGACGGGGAAACCGCCGGCGTGGCGATTGTCGCATTGTTCACATCGCGGTAGGTAAAGGCGAGACTGTTGATCCCCCGCGCCAGAATGTCGGCGTTGCGCATGAGATCGGTGCCGACAAGGCTGAATTCAATCGCATTGTCATTGATGTCGGTAAACTCGAAATCAGCGGCATCGGCGGTGATGACGCTTGTGTTGTCTTTCAACTGCGTGATCTCGGTAACCATCCGGTTCAAGGCATATTGCGCGTCGTTGGCGGCTTCGCTCCTTGTCGTCCCCACGGTCCACGAGTCGAGAACGGGCTGAAAGGCCCAGAGGCCAAGCGCCCCCAGGATGGCCAAAAGCGAGACGGCCATCAGCAGTTCGATGATCGTTACGCCATGTTGTTTTCTAAACCGGTATTTCATTTTAGATATGTCATTCCCGCGCAAGCGGGAATCCATGACTTTCTCCAAATTACTGGACCCCCGCTTTCGCGGGGGTGACACAATCAATTCTACAACGACTGAATCTCCGTGGCTACCGTGGTGAAGGTCAAATCCGACGGCAGAAGGTCCGGGTTTGAAATGGTCACCAGAATCCGCTTGAAGCTCGGTGTCCAGTCGTTGGGGGCCGGGTCGGGGATCGCCAGCGCGGTGTTCAGGTCGGACGGATCGACATAATCCACCGAAACGGTAGCCGAATAGCCCACGTAATTGGCCCCAAAGCCCTGGTTCCAGCCGTCAAAATCGTCCACGTCGTCGAAGTCGTTCTTGTCACCCGCATCCTCCCCCGTGTCGGTCCCGAACGCGGTGCTCCAGTTACCGTTGGCGTCCTTTGCGTCCAGTTCGTCAAACTTGCGGGCCATGATGTCTTCCAGCAGGTCTTTTCCGAGGCTGGAGGCGACCGGCACGGCGTCCACCGTGGCGGAGGTCTCGACGGTGTTGACAAAGAGTTGCATCAGCCCGGGGATGGCTACCCCCAGAAGGATGATGATAAAAACCACTTCAATAAAGGTGAAACCCCCGCTGGAAAAAAGAAAAAGCCTTGGGACAGCGTCCCTTAAGTTTGATGGGCGCGAATTGCGGGACATGGGATTTTTCGCCTCGGAACGGAGCATACCATATTTTTACTGGGCCTGCCAGTTGGACACCGAAATACTGCTGGTCCCGTCCGGGGCCTCGGGAAGGGGATCGAAGCCGGGGAGCCCCTGCATATATTCGGAGGCGAACAGGAACTCAACGCCGGTGCTGTTTTCAACCTGGATGGTTTTGCTGGAAATCAGGCTCCCGATAAAATTGATGCTGTCCACATGGTTCATGTGGATGTTGCCGTCGGACCAGACCGCCCCGCTGATGTTCAGGTTGTCCCCGTTGTTCAGCTCGATATTTCCATCGGCGACGATGGCCGGCATCTGGACGCCGTCAACCGGCTGGGCGAGGAAATAAAGATCGCTCCGGTGATTGGCCGTCAGGTTTCCCTCCGTGACCAGCGTGCCGTTGATCGTGATGTCGTTTCCGCCCAGCGTGATGTTGCCGGTGGCATACAGGATGCCGGTGTAGGTCACGCCGCCGTCGATGGTGACGTTGCCGTCCACATACAGGTTGCCGGTGTAATCGGAACTGATGGTGTAATTTCCGTTCACGGTCGTATCGGTCATCGCGGCATAGGGCGCGAGATCGACATCGGGGATATCGATATCCTCATCCTCATATATCTCCCCCTCAATCGTGACGTCGCCGTCGTTGTAGCTTCCGTTGACCCCCACATCGCCGGTCATCGTGCCTGAAGTGTTCTGAAAGCTCAAGTTTCCGTTCAGGAGGGCCGCGAAGGGATAACCGCCCGGCTCCACCGTCTGCTGAACCACCCGCACCGCCTGCCCGACCCGCGAGGTCACCCGGACATCAACGGAACTGCCGCTCTGGTTCAGATATTCAACCCAGAATTCCCCGTTGCCGAGCGTGATGGAATTGGCGCCGAACGGTTCGTCGGTCGGGGAGACATTGTCGCTCCAGTCGGTGTCGCCATAGAGTTCGTTCTGGATGGTGTGCTGGAGGCCCCCTTCGGCGACATAAAAGGCCTCCGAGCCGTTCAGATTTCCGGAGGCCGAGGTCGAGTCGTTGGCCGTCAGCGAGACAACCGTGATCCCCATGGTGGTGAAGAACAACATGGCCAAAACCAGGCCGAAAAGGGCGCTTCCTTCTTCCCCGATCTCTTTCCACCCCAACAGGTTTTTCGCTAGTTTCGTCATTCTATTAATAGATAGTGCATAAAGTATGCCAAAATTATCCCTTTGTTTAAAGTGTAAAGTATTGAAATTGCTTAATAATTTTTTAAATTAATAAAGGGTTATTAAATACCCATAAATATTCTTAAGACCGGTGGCTCAAAATGACCCTCATTTGAGGAAGGTGGTGACATTTTGTTACCGGTTTAAAAAGGGCAAAAAAAAGCCCCTTTCGTCCACCCAAGGCGGACGAAAGGGGCTACAAGGTTCATCCTCTATACACTTACTTACGGGCCTGTCGGGCTGGTGAAAGTCCCGGCCACATCGTCATAAGTGTAGGTATAGGTCGTCGTCCCATCATCGAAGATGTAGACGTTGACATCCGCCGCGTCCTTTGTCCACGAGTCGTCCGTCACCCCCGCCTGGAGGACGTTGACAAAGAACGGGGTCGCAGCGGCGGCTGTCGCCCCCGCCGCCTCATCGTCAAGATCGGCCGCTGTTCCAATGTCGGCCGCGTTCGGGTACTCCCCCGGAGCCCCGTTGGTGATGAGGTCATTGGCCCGGTAGAGGGCAATGCCCGCCCGCACCGAACCGACAACACCCGCCATGGAGGCCTGCTCGGCCTCTGTGGTCACGTTGATGAACTGTGGCAGTGCGGCCACGGCCAGGATTCCCAGGATGGTGATCACCAGCACGAGTTCGATCAGCGTGAACCCCTTTTGGTTTATTCGTTTCATTTACTTACCGCTCCTTTCGTTTCGTGGGATCAAACCCACTTGTGTTTTAAGAACCGACCGTCGACAATCGACGGTTGGCCGGCGCCCGCCAAAAAACATGTCGGGCCGCCTTGAAAAAATCTAATGCAGAACCGCTTGCGACATGCCCCAGATCGGCAGGAAGATCGCCAACGCAAAAACCGTCACCATCCCGAAGATGCATACCAGCAACATCGGTTCCAGAAGGGTAGTCAGGTTTTTAAGCGTGTGGTTCACCTCCATGTCGAAATGCGAGCCGATCGAAAAATAAAGTTCGTCCAGCGAGCCGGAGCGCTCACCGATCGCCGTCGTCTCGATCAACAGCGGGCTCAAATATTTTGTCTGCCGCATCGCCTCGGCGATCCCTTTCCCCTTGTCGATCTCCCCGCGGACCAGCTCCATCTCGCGCGTGAAGGCGGCGTTCCCGATGGTCAGCGCGGTGATGGAAAGCGCCCGGCTCACGGTGATCCCCGCCTTGTAGAGGGCGCCCAGGATGTTGGCGAAGCGGGCGTTGGCCACCATGATCCCCAGCGCGCCGAAGACGGGGATCTTCCATTTGAGCTTGTCCACCGTCAGCCGCCCGCGGACGGTGGCGCGCCACCGCTTGAAGGCAAAGACAATACCGCCGACGATCCCCAGGACCACATGGGTATAGTCGTGGAAAAAGTAGCTGACCGCCATCAGAATTTTTGTCGGAAGGGGGAGTTCGGCCTTGTAGTGGGCAAAAAAACCGGCGAATTTGGGGACGACAACGGTCATCATCACAACCGTGGCCATGATGAGGACAAAGATGACGATTTTCGGATAGAGGGTGGCCGACTTGACCGAGGTTTTAAGCGAGATGTCCTTTTCGAGAAGGGTGGACAGTTGGGAGAGGACCTCGTCCAAAATGCCCGCCTCCTCGCCGGTGGCCAGCATGTTGGTGTAGAGCTCAGGAAAAATTTTCGGATGCTGGGCAAAGGCGCGCGCAAGGTTGGAGCCGGCGGAGATGTCGGTCCGGATGCGGGTGAGCGCCTCGGAAAAATATTTGTTTTTGGTCTGATTGGCCAGCGTTGTCAAAATGGTCTCCATGTCCATCCCCGCCTTGAACAGCGTCTGAAACTGGCGGGTGAAGAGCATCAGCTCCTGATCCTTCACCCCCTTGAAAAGATCGCCAAAAAGATTTTTGGAGAGGACGGCCGAGCCTTTTTTGACCACGATGGGGATCAAACCCTGTTCGGAGAGCCAGCCGCGGACGCTCTCCGGCGCCTCCCCGTCGTACGTGCCGGTGATGAGAAGTCCGTTCAAATCGCGCGCCCTGTAAGAGTACGTTGTCATAACTGCATAGTACCCGCGTGCCTGTGTGCCCGTGTTTACGCGGGCACCCGGGCACTCAGGCACCGTTTTTCAGTCCTCTTGCGTGACTCGTAAAACCTCCTCCACCGTCGTGATGCCGTTCTCGATCTTTTCCATTCCGTCCTGGATGATCGATTTTACCCCGATCTTCCGGAATTCTTCCACGATCTTGTTGTCGGGGGCCCGCATATGGATCATCTCGCGGACCGCGTCGTTGATGGGGGCCAGTTCGAAGATCGCCAGCCGCCCGCGATAACCGGTAAATCCGCACTCCTTGCACCCCTTCCCCTGAAAGGCCTTTTTCAGTTTTCGCCCCTCGTCCCACTCCCTTTTATCATCCGGTTTCACCTCCTGCCGGCATTGCGGGCAGATCTTGCGGACGAGCCTCTGGGCCAAAACCCCTTTGAGCGCCGACGAGAGGAGAAAAGGCTCCACCCCAAGGTCCGAAAGGCGCGAGATGGCCCCGGCCGCGGTGTTCGTGTGGAGCGTGGATAAAACCATGTGGCCGGTGATGGCGGCCCGAACGGCAATCTGCGCCGTTTCGGCGTCGCGGATCTCGCCGATCATGATGACATCGGGGTCCTGCCTTAAGACCGAGCGCAAAACGGAGGCGAAGGTCAACCCCGCCTTTGTGTGAACCGCCACCTGATTGATCCCCTCGATCTCGCTCTCGATCGGGTCCTCGATGGAGATGATGTTTTTTTCCGAGGAATTGATCCGGGTCAGCGCCGCGTAGAGGGTGGTCGATTTTCCGGAGCCGGTCGGGCCGGTGACGAGAAAAATGCCGTGGGACTTGGAGATGATTTCGGAAAACATTTTCCGGTCGGCTTCCCCGAAGCCCAGGCTTTCGATGTTGATGACGGCGTCCTTGGACAAAAGCCGGATCACCACCTTTTCGCCGAACTGCGTGGGGCAGGTGGAGACGCGCATGTCCAGCGGTTTTCCCACCAGCAGGATGCGGACGCGCCCGTCCTGCGGGACGCGCCGTTCCGCGATGTCGAGTCCGGCCATGATTTTGACCCGCGAGACCACCGGGCCGTGCATCGACTTGGGCATCTGTCCCCGCTCGCGCAAAAGACCGTCCACACGGAGGCGGACATGCACCTGGTTCCGGCCCGGCTCCACATGAATGTCGCTGGCCTTCTCGGCGTTGGCCCGCGCGATCAGCTGGTTCACCGCGGCCACCACCTGCGGGCCCGAGGCCATCGCCTGCATTTTCTTTGTTTCTTCCTCGCTCTCCTCCCCCCCTTTGGCCTGCGTCACGACGGTCAGGATTTTTTCCTCGTCAATCTTTGTCCCTTCGGCATGCTGGTCGATCAATTCCTGAATTTCCTTGAGGTTGGCGAGGCACGGTTCGATTTCGGTCTTCAACAGATCCTTGAGGTCATCACGGGCAAAGGCGTCGAACGGATTGGCCATCGCGACGCGGACTTTTTCGCCGTCGCGGGCAAAGGGGACCGCCTGATGTTGCCGCGCGAGGTGAAGCGGCATCTGGCGGACAATTTCGGCGTCGACCGCCTCTTCCTTTAAAGAGATAAAGGGGATATGGGTATGGCGGGCAAGAAATTCAAGGAGGATCGTTTCGGTGACAAACCCCTTTTTAATCAAAACCGACCCGATATCGAGCCCCAGATTTTCCTGGCTGATATGCGCGATTTCCAACTGGTCGGACGTTACCAGACCTTCGGAGACGAGATCCTTTTCGTATTTCTGGATTGTTGAACTCCCCTGAAAGGGAGCCCCACCGGCATGAGCCATACTTTACCCCCCACCATAACCCCAAATCCAGTAATGCAGTTTTTATGCCAAAAACAGGACTGACGGTTTATTTTTTACAAATTGTTGAAATTATAAATCTTTTTTTGTTTTTTGAAAATTGTTTTTTTGAAGCTTTTTCGAAATAAATACTCTCAAAATGAGAATTGTATCATTTTGACTGTATACCGTTACAAACTGTTACCAAAGAAATACCAAAAAAATTCCTATCCCAAACCGGTTACTTCGCTTAAAATAGAGGCCTAAAATGGCTTCTTCACCCTCCCTCAAGCAATTCCTCCTGACGGTGCTGGAAAAAAACGCCTCCGACCTTCATCTGGCGGTTGGGGCCATGCCGCAGATCCGGATCGACGGCGATCTGTTGCCGGTGGGGGCTGAACCCTTGAATCGCGAACTTTGCAAAAGGCTCTGCTATGAGTCGTTGACGCCCGAAGAGGTGGCGCACTTTGAAAAAGAGTGGGAGCTCGATTGCGCCATCGACTGCGAGGGGAAGGCCCGCTTCCGCGTGAACCTTTCGATGGAGCGTGGGAATGTGGCGGGGGCCTTTCGCCCCATTCCGGTAAAAATTCCCAAACCGGAAGATCTGGGTCTGCCCGCGACGGCGATGAAACTCACCGAAAGGCCGCGGGGGCTGGTCCTTGTCACCGGCCCCACCGGCTCCGGAAAATCGACCTCGCTCGCCGCCATGATCGACCGGATCAACGAGACCCGGAGCGAACATGTCATTACCGTCGAAGATCCGATCGAATTCTGGCACTCATCCAAAAAATGCCTGATCGTCCAGCGCGAGGTGGAGCACGACACGCAGTCGTTTCCCGCCGCGCTCAAGCGCATCCTGCGGCAGGACCCGGACGTGGTGTTGATCGGCGAAATGCGCGACGCCGAAACCATCGGCACCGCCATCACCGTCTCCGAAACGGGGCATCTGGTCTTTGCCACCCTCCACACCAATACGGCGGTGCAGACGATCAACCGGATCATCGACGTCTTTCCCCCGCACCAGCAACCGCAGATCCGCACGCAACTTTCCTTTATTCTGGAAGGGGTGTTGTCCCAGCAGTTGGTTCCGAAGATCGGCGGCGGCCGGACGCTGGCGATGGAGATCATGCTCCCCACCATGGCGATCCGCAACCTGATCCGCGAGGACAAAATCCACCAGATCTACGCCATCATGCAGACCGGCCAGCAAAAGACCGGCATGCAGACGATGAACCAGTCATTGGTTGACCTCACTCGGCGCAAGGTGATCACCCGCGAGGAGGCCGTCGGTTTCTGCACCGATCTGGATGAGATGGAGAGGCTACTCAAGGGGTAAATTCCAAAGTTCAAATTCCAAATTTCAAATGAAAAAACAAACAACAATGACAAATTTTAAAATTTGACATTTGGCATTTCTTTGACATTTGAAATTTTTCTTAAGGAGGTTCCATGTTTCAAAAGGATTTGTTAAAAGACAAAGTCATCCTCATTACCGGCGGCGGGACGGGGCTGGGCAAATCGATGGCCCTCGGGTTTGCCGATTTGGGCGCCGACATCGCCATCTGCGGGCGGCGGAAGGATGTTCTTGAATCAGCCGCCAGGGAAATCGAAAAAAAGGGGGTGAAGGTCTTTGTCGGCGCGTGCGACGTCCGGAAACCCGACGAGGTGGAAAAGGCGGTCGGCGATGTCTTCGAAAAATTCGGAAAAATTTCCGGGCTGGTCAACAACGCCGCCGGGAATTTCATATGTCCGACGGAATATCTTTCCCCCAACGGATTTGACGCCATTGTAAAAATTGTTTTGTACGGAAGTTTCAACTGCACCCAGGCAGTGGGAAAACGGTGGATCGGCGCCTGTGTCGGAGGGCGTATCCTTAGCATATGCACCACTTATGCCTGGACCGGCTCGGCCTTTGTGGTGCCCTCGGCCTGCGCCAAGGCGGGGGTTCTGGCGATGACACAGTCGCTGGCGGTGGAGTGGGCCAAATACAAAATCCGGTTGAATGCCGTTGCGCCGGGTCCTTTTAAAACCGAACAGGCCTGGAACAATCTGATGCCGGAGGGGTTTGAAGCAAAGATGCTCAAGCGCAATCCGCTCGGCCGGACGGGGAGGCACGAAGAACTGGTAAACCTCGCCTCGTATTTAATGTCCGATCAGGCCGAGTACATCAACGGCGAGTGCGTGACCATCGACGGCGGCGAATGGATTCAGGGGGCGGGCGAATTCAACGGGCTTCTGGAACTGACTCCGGAGGACTGGATGAATTTGAAGATGAAGGCGGAGGCGGGGAAGAAGAAATAACATGGAAGATAATGACGGCTTAATCCCCGCGCATGGGGGCTACCGAAAGCTCAAAAGTTTTCAGATCGCCCAGCTTGTCTATGATGTGACCGTGCGTTTCTGCGACCATTATGTCGGCAAGCGAAGCCGGACACACGACCAGATGGTGCAGGCGGCGCGATCCGGTGTGCAGAATATTGCCGAAGGCTCGCTGGCTTCCGGCACATCGAAGAAAACGGAATTAAAACTCACCAATGTGGCCCGTGCCAGCCTCGAAGAATTGCGTCTTGACTATGAAGATTTTCTGCGCCAGCGAAGCCTGCCGCTGTGGGAACCTGGCCACCCGGCGCTGAAGCGCTTTAAGGCAAGGCGGTGCGCGAGCGTGGATGAAGTGCGGGCGTGGGTGAGGGGGGAGCAAGTGGGCACGGACGAACAAAGGCACACGGACGAACACGGACTGACACGGACGAACACGGACAAAGAAAAAAATGGGTCTGTGTCAGTCCGTGAAAGTCCATGTTCGTCTGTGCCGGATAGTGTCTTTGTCGCCAACGCGACCCTCTCACTGCTGAACCTCTGTTGCTACCTGCTCGACCGCCAGTTGAGTGCGCAAGCAGGCGCCTTTATGAAAGAGGGGGGCTTTACGGAGCGCCTCTATCGCCTGCGAAGCCAAAAGCGCGGGCAAAGCCGGTGACAACGACGAGCGCCCGGATGCCCTTGTTGATTGACACAACCTTTCAATTAAAATAAACAAATACATTCATTCCGGAGTAGCTCAGTCGGTAGAGCAAGCGGCTGTTAACCGCTTTGTCGCCGGTTCGAGTCCAGCCTCCGGAGCAAGCATCAGAACGTATAAACAATCGTTGT
>JACPFC010000008.1:25146-25843 GCA_016183175.1 Deltaproteobacteria bacterium | reverse complement strand
AAGTGGCGCATGCCCAGCGCCCGTTTTGATCCTTCACGAACAACCGCAAACGCCTCGGGCAAGAGGTCGTCCAACGCCTCGCCCTTTCCCAGCCGTTCACGGAACTCCGTCGTTTTATGACGGAGTTGGTCGTCGGAGAGAGTCTGCAACGCGGGCTCAAACGAGTTGATTTGCGTCACCGAAGGACGGATTTTTTTCAGCTCCCGGTCGTTTTTGCTCCCGAAGATTTTTTTGAGGGCCAAATTCAGCATGAGGCCCCTTCACATACCACATCCCCCATCACTTTCAACCCAAACAGGAGCCCCTCCACCGGAACCCGCTCGTTGTGGCCGTGAAAAAGTTCCGAAAAACGGAGATCGGGCGGAAGTTTCAGCGGCGTGAAGCCGTAACACTTGATGCCGAGCTTGCTGTAATTGGAGGCGTCGGTAAAGCCGGGAATCAGATAAGGGACCGGGATCGCTCTTTTGTCGTGTCGGATAAGGGTCTTGGCCAAAAGTTTGTAAAACTCGTTTTCGTAGTCCATCTCGGTGGGATCGTACTGATCCATAATTTCAAACTCATACCCCTCTCCGATTATTTTCTTGATCTCGGCCAGAAAACTCTCCACCGTGCGGCCGGGGATGATCCGCCCGTCCACCTGAAGCTCCGCGGTCGAGGGAATAACATTTACTTTTTTCCCTCCCGAAATAATCGTCGG
>JACPFC010000008.1:0-25120 GCA_016183175.1 Deltaproteobacteria bacterium | reverse complement strand
AACGACTTGGCCTGTTTTTTGTCGGGAAACAACCGGCGCAATATGAAGCCGGCCAGGGCCGGTCGTTTGAGCAGATTTAAAATGAAACCTCGCGGAAATTTTTGATGCGCGGCCAGAAACGAGATGAATTTCCCCGCCAGCGGATGCAGATGATACGGAAGGGACCGGACGCCAATTTTTTCTGCCGCTTCGGCAATTTTCACCACCGCCTGATTGTCATGGGGGATCGAACCATGCCCCGGCTCCCCTCTTGCCTTTACCTTAAACCAGCAGACTCCCCTTTCCGCGACACCGATCGGATAGAAGACATGGTTGTCGATGTGAAGGCTGAAACCCCCCACCTCGTTTAAGGCATATTCCGCCTCGATCAGCTCGGGCCTTTTTTCCACTAACCACCGCGACCCCCATTTGCACCCCGCCTCCTCATCCGCCACGGCGGCAAAAATCAGATCGCGTTTCAGGGACAACCCCTCCCTTTTGGCCGCCAGGAAGACCATCAGTTCCATTGCCGTCATCTGCTTCATGTCGACGGCGCCGCGCCCCCAGATAAAACCGTCTTTCAGGTGGCCGGAAAAGGGCGGATATTGCCACTCTTTTTCTTCCGCCGGAACCACATCGATGTGCGACGTCAGAAGAAGCGGCCTTTTGGATCCATTCCCTTTCAGCCGCGCGACAAGACTGGCCCGTCCCGGCGACGGTTCGACGATCTGGAAGGGGATGTTTTCTTTATCGAGGACCCCGGCCAGATACTTCACCGCCTCGATCTCGTTTCCGGGCGGATTGGTCGTATTGATCCGGAGGAGATTTTGGAGGTGCGTGACCGCTTCCTGTTTTAGCGAGTCCCAGTCCATTTCGAACATATTTACATGACAGGAATCACATTTATTTTTTTGTTTCTCAATTTTGTAAGTCCGCTTAAACCGTGGTTGCTTCGCAAGGCTTGCCCCATTGAGGGGCCTTGTTATTGTATTTTTTAGTCCGCCTGAAATTTTGCCCGGCGGACGGGGGAACAAAATTGCTTCACAAAAAAATAAATGTGATTCCTGTCACCTCAAATAATGCGACGCATTTTCCGCGATATGAAACGCCGTCCGCGTGGAAAACGCCATGATTGTCTCCTGCGGGTTGACGCCGATGGAAGTGGGAAAAATCGAGGCATCGGCGACAAACAATCCCTTCACCTGATGCAATTCGCCGTAGGGATCGACCACCGACCTCTTTGGATCGCCCCCCATCTGGCAGGTTCCCATGATATGCACCGTCATCAGCTCCAGATCAACCGGACGGATGGGGTACTCGAAAATTTTGCGGATCTCGTCGATCGTGTGAATCTCATGCAACTGCTCGAAGGGGAGATAGACCCTCTTCGCGCCGGCGGCGAAGTAGATCTCGGAGAGGAGGGCCGTGGCCCGGAGCGCCTTCCGAAAATCTTCGTCGTTTAAGGTGTAGGTGGCCAACGCCTGATCGAACGGAAGGTTGATGACCCGCCCGCGCGAGGTGTCTTCGATCAAAGCGCCGCCGACGACACAGTGATTGTAAACCTCCTTCATGGTGTTCACCGAACCGGGACCGTAAAAGGGAATGGCCAGAGACATCATGCCGGGGGGGATGAAATTCAACCCCATGATGATCCCTTCGTCGATAAACTCGGTGATCTGGTAGGCTTGATTCACCCCCTTCCAGCCATAAACCGGATCGTCAAAGATCCCCACCACCTTGGCGTTGGGATGCAAAAAGAGATTCCTGCCGAGCCGTTTCGACTCGTCGGGGATCCGGCTCCGTTTCAACAGGGAAGGGGTCTGGATGGCGCCGCCGCAGACAACCGTCACCTTCGACCGGATTCTTACCTTGTGCCTCTTTTTCTTCGTCTCCGGATCAACAATAATCCCCGAGACGCCGGAAGCCCATCCCCCTTTCCGATGCACTTTTTTGACCCGGCAGTTGGCGTAGAGCCTCCCCCCCGCCTTGAGGAAGGCGGGGATATAGGTGACGAGGGTGGATTGCTTGCCGCCGGTGGGGCATCCGGTGATGCACTGGTTGGTCCCCACACACCCCCGATGGGCGCGAAGGTTGGCCCTGACTTCGTAGCCCAGCTTTTCGGCCCCCCGCCTTAAAATCTCGGCGTCCTCATTGCGAGACTCGGGGAGGATCGGCTTGACGGAGATGATTTCCTCCACCCTTTTGAAGTAGGGTTCCATCCGCTTCGGGGTCAGATCGCTCAACCCCTTTTCCCACTGCCACCGCTTGAGGATTTTTTCGGGCGTTCGCCAGCACATCCCGCCGTTGATGGTGGTGGATCCCCCCACACAGCGCCCCTCGGCAATGTAAATATTCGGTTTGCCGAGCGCCACCTCGGAGCCGCCGTCGCGGTAGAGCCGGATCAGACTGCCGAGAGTATCGGTGGTTCGAAAATCTTCCGTTTGATAATAACCTCCCTCTTCCAGCATGATGACGGAAAGCCCCGTTTCGGCCAACTCCTTGGCAATGGGGGCCCCTCCGGCGCCGGAGCCGACCACACAGACATCGCATTCTTCATCGATGTTTTTGCTGATGTCGGTATGTTTATAAATCATTGCCTTGCCAGCCACTCCTTTCGCATCTCGATTCTCTGTTTGATATGCGGATCGGGATCGTATCCGATATATTCCCACAGCCGCCTGTCCGAAAAGACCACCAGCATCACAAAGGCCCGGAGGGTCTTGAAAAATTCCCTCATCGGAATGAATTTGGCCAGCGCCCAGCGGTCGACATAGGCCATTTGACTTTGGGGAGAAAGTTTTGTGAAGCGCGCAAACCCAAAACCGCAGAGAAACGGGAGCCATTCAAAAAGGCGGACCCCCAGAAAAAATCCCCACCGAAAGCACTTGGGAAATTCATGAACCATCCGTTCGCAATTTTTGACGATATCCCCCTCGACGCCGACAAGGTCGAACTCGGAGCGGGGAAACAAATTTTCGGCCAGCCGGAGCAGAACCTGGACAATCGTTTTTGGGAGGGATTTGCGGGAAGGGGGCATGGGTGGAAGTCTATATCACTTGACGGGGGATGTTACAACTCCGCATCCATATAACGCCTCCGTTTTTTCCGAAAGGTCCACCAGACGAGGAGATAATAGATAACCATCGCGCAGACAGCTAAGTTCATCGCAAGGCCGACCGGATTTTGCGGAGAGAAGAGCGAAACAGCGGTTCCATTGAAAAATTCTTCCCGCGTTCCCACCACCGAATAGCGGTCAAACAATCGTCCGATCAGCCACCCCTCCCACCCCAGAAGAAAAAGGACGAAACAGAGCCAGGGGAGCTTACCTTTCAAAATAAAAATCCGGCCGAGATAAAAACCGAGGACATAGGGAAAATAATAGAGGAAGAGAAAAAGGTAGACGAGAGTGACCGGCCCGGTGCGGGAGTCTTCCAGAAAGTACATCCACATCCAGTCGGGAAATTTGAGCGCTGCGTAGAGAACTGCCGCGTTAAACAGGCTGGAAAAAACAACGCCGTGCCAAAACCAGGGGGAAGAAAAAACAAGCAAATCCCCTCTTTCTCTTTTGGCAAAAAGGGAGAACAGCGCCCCGAACAGCATCAATACCGGAAGGTCAATGAGAAATGTTTTAACCGCCTCCCTTCGCCAGCCGTTCAAAGGTACGGCTAAATTTTCGGGAGGTCAAACAAAAATCGGGGTTAGGGCCTCCACGACCTCCCTATGTTCCCGGCAACCGATAACGGAAAGGGAAGGAAGCGCTTTCGGACGGCAAAACCGGCGGCGAATCCGTTCGATCCGGCGGCGGGATTTTTGCAGATGATCGCGAAGAAAGCGATCTTTTCCAGCCAATTCGGTCACACGGATAATCGCCTCCGTCTGAACCTCCGGCTCCTTGCAGACAAGCGCGATGTCGCCCCCCGCCTCGAAAAAGCGGATAACCGCCGACGGGATGTCAAACCGGTCGGAGATGGCCTTCATGAAGAGATCGTCGGAAACAATGAGACCGCGATATCCGATGCGTCCCCGCAAAAGTTCAGTGAGAATAGCCCTCGAAAAAGTGGCGCAATGTTCGGGGTCGAAGGCGGGGTAGCGGACATGCGCCGTCATGAGCGTCTTGATGATTCCCTCTTTGATCAACCGTCGATAAGGAAAGAGATCGCGCTTCCAGAGGAGCCTGCCGGGGGACTTAAGCACCGGCAGATCGAGATGCGAATCGACCGAGGTGGCGCCATGGCCGGGAAAATGCTTGGCACATGAAAGAACCCCCTCGGCATGAAGGCCCTGAATGAGGGCCTCGGCAGCTGCTGCGGTACTTGCGCGGCCTGCCGGACGACCCGGCGACGCTGGCAACGGTGCTCAAGCCGCTGAAGGAATGCTGGCAGAAACTGCCGATCGAGCTGCGCGAAGAGTCCGATGCGATCGCTTGGGACGATCCCGCCGCGGCACGGGCCCTGTTGCGCGACGCCGAAGAGTCGCTGCTGCCGCTTCTGCTGGAACAGGAATCCGGGCGATGAGACTGCGGACTTGCGCCGGCGATTCGATGTTGCGGGCAAAGAGAATGACCCCGCCGAGATGGAATTTTCGGATGAGATTTTTAAGCGGCTTGGTGACGGCGGTTCCGTCAAAACCGCCGATAAAATGGGAACCGACGGGATGCATCTTGCAAGTTTGCGTTGAAGATAACAGGTCTTTCTGCGATAGTCATCTTAAACAATGCCCCCCGAAAAAAAATCGCGATCATTCAAAACCTCCCTCTGGGTTTTCTCCACCTATTTCACCGAGGGGCTCCCCTACATGATCACCCGTTTTTTGTCGTCGGTCTATTTTACCGACATCGGCGTGCGGGAGGCGTTTCTCGGTTTTTTGAATTTTTTGGGCTTCCCATGGAACTTCAAATTCCTCTGGGCCCCCCTCCTCGACATCTTTTCCACAAAAAGGGGGTGGCTTGTCAAAATCCAGACGGCCATCACCCTTCTTGTTCTCGTCATTGCCTGCCTCGCGGGAATGGGGCAGGCGGGGGCCTCCCATTTTCAGTCCGGCCTCATTGCGTTTCTCTTTATTGTCCTTGCCTTTATCGCGGCCACCAACGACGTGGCGATCGACGCCTACTACATGGAGGGGCTCGCCAGCCAGGCGGAGCAGGCCACCTACACGGGGCACCGGGTTATGGCCTATCGCATCGCCGTCATCTATGCGCGGAGCGCGCTGGTGGGAATTGCGGGCCTTGCCAACTGGTTTTACGGATTCGGGGCGGGGGCTGTAACCATGCTTGTCTTTCTGGTTTTGCACCGTTTTCTTCTCCCCCGGTTTGAAGCGGAAAAAACCGGCCCGAGGGAGACATGGCCGGCCGTCCGCCAAAAATTCGCCGATTCGTTCAAAAGTTATTTCAAACAGGAACGGGTGGCGCTTATTCTGGTTTTTGTGGCCACCTACAAGCTGGGGGACGAAATCCTTTTTTCCATGAATACCCCTTTTCTTCTGCGCGAACTGGGGGTGGTCAAGACGCAGTTGGCCTGGATTGCCGGCTTTGTCGGCTCTTTTGGGGCCATTGCCGGGACGATGCTTGGGGCCTGGTGGATCGGAAAAAGGGGCTTGAAAAAAACCATCTGGCCACTCACCCTTCTGATGAACATCAATATCCTTGCCTATCTCGTTCTTTCGGAAGGGAGACCGCGGGCTGATGAAACAATGGGGATCGCATTGATCGCCATTGTCCACGGCTATGAAAACATCGCTGGCGGGCTGGGATCGGCGGCGCTCATGATTTATCTGATGCGCCTCTGCTCGCCTAAATTCAAGGCGGCCCACTTTGCCATCGGCACGGCGATTATGAGCGTGGGGTCCACCTTTATCGGCGGTTTTGGCGGGATCATCGTGGAAAAATTCGGCTACACCAACCTCTTCCTGATGGGTTTTGTCGCCACCATCCCCTCCATGGCCCTCCTATTTTGGTTGCCGTTGAAGCAACAGGCGAAAGCATCTTGACCCGTTAAACGGCCTCATGCTACAGGCGATTTATGAAAACAATCAATATAGGCGGCATTGCCGAAGAAATTATCGAGCGGGGGGACTACCCGCCGGATAAACTCAAAAAAATCCTCAAAGAGGAGGTGATCGCCATTCTGGGCTACGGTCCGCAGGGACGCGGACAGGGACTGAACCTGCGGGACCAGAATTTCAACGTCATCATCGGATTGCGCAAAGGGGCGAGCTGGGACAAGGCGGTCAAAGACGGCTGGGTGGAAGGAAAAAATCTTTTTTCGATGGAAGAGGCCTCCGATAAGGGGACAACCATCCAGTTTCTCCTTTCGGACGCCGGGCAGATCGCCTTCTGGCCCACTCTGAAAAAATATCTGACCGAAGGGAAATGCCTCTATTTCTCGCACGGGTTTGGAATTGTCTTTTCCGACGACACAAAAATTGTCCCGCCAAAAAATGTTGATGTCGTCTTGTGCGCCCCGAAAGGAAGCGGCCTGACGGTTCGAACCCATTTTCAGGAGGGGCGCGGCATCAACGCCTCCATCGCCGTAAAGCAGGATTTCACCGGCCGGGCGTTTGACCGGGTTTGCGCCCTGGGAATGGCCATTGGCTCCGGGCATCTGTTTCAGACGACGTTCGAAAACGAGGTGCGGAGCGACTTGACCGGCGAGCGCTGTATCTTGATGGGGCTCATCCAGGGGGCGATCAAGGCGCAGTATGAAGTGTTGCGGGCCCATGGGCACTCTCCCTCAGAGGCCTATAACGAATCGATCGAGGAGGCCTTTTGTAGCCTCTATCCGCTGATTGGCGAGAACGGGATGGACTGGATGTACGCCAATTGCTCCACCACGGCTCAACGCGGGGCGCTCGACTGGGCGCCGCGGTTCGAAAAGGCATTGAAGCCGGTGATCGAGGAATGTTACCGGAGCGTCCAAAAAGGGGAGCAGGCCAAAATCGCCATCGAATCCAATTCCCGCCCCGACTACCGCGAACGTCTGAACAAAGAACTCGCCGCCATCGCCGACCAGGAGATGTGGGTCGCAGGCGGAATCTTGCGCGAGTTCAGACCGGAAAGAAGCAAGAAATAAGCCCGAAGGGCGTTGAGGGGGAGGCGACTATTTTACTTCGCAAACCATACGGTTTGCTACGCGCCGCGAATAAATCGCGGCTTGTATCCGGCTTTGCCGGTTTGGAGGGCCCGCCAAACAACGCGGCGGGTCCGCCGAGCAGTTTGGCGGAGGCGACGCGAGCCCCTGTGAAACCATCCTTCAATGGATAATGTGGCTGATCTTCTGTTCCTGCGAGTAGTTGTAAAACCGGCGAATCTCGCCGATTAAATCCTCAAATTCCCGCCGCCGGAAGAATTGCGCCTGCAGGCGGTGGCAGTATTGCATCGCCAGCCTCGAGGCGGTGAGGTAACGGGCCTTTTTTTCTTCCGACAGGGATTCAAGAAGGGTAAAGCGGTCAAAGAGGGCGTCGAAAAGTTTTTGGGGAAGGGCGGGATCGCCGTCGGCGCGCAGATAAAAAAGGAGCATGAGGAATTTGTCGATCTCGGCCTGAAGCTCCATTTCCAGCTGGGTGATGGGATGCCCCTGGTGCGCCTTCCACAGATAATAGACAAAATGCGAAACGCCCTCGATGAGGATGCAAAAATCGGAAAGATTTTTGTCGTTGAGCGAGAAGAAAGGGTTGTTTTTTTCCAGATTGTCCAACAACCGGCTGTCAAAGAAAAGGGCGATCTCCAGGGTATCGCCCGATCGGGCGTCACCGCCGTTCTGCCGCACCAGAAAAAGTTCTTTGGGAATCTTTGAGCCGGTCGGAAGGGAAAGAACTTCAAGCGCCTCTTTCCGATTCACCAGATATTCCTCCACCCGCTGGGGGAGCAAAATGCCGTAGAGGCGTTCGAGCTGGGCCTGTATCCGTGCGATCATCATTATTGGGCGAATTTTGTCTTTACGGTCTCGTTGGGGATAATCCCTTCGCGGACGAGAAGTTCGCGCGTTCGCTCCGAGCCGGTCTTCAGCCATTTTTCGTAGAGTTTCAGAAGATTCTGGTCGCTCTTCATCCCCGAGGCGTCGGCCACCTCCGAAATAACATCCATGAAGGGAATGAAATTGACCGCCAGTTCCCCGAACAGTTCGCTTAAATGGCGGGCCGGATCTTTTTCGACCAATTGCGAGACCGACGAGTAGGCGGAACCCCCCATCCGGATGTAATAGTCGATATTGATGACCTTCCTGAAAAAACTGTCCGAAAAAAAACCGGAGACATAGAGGGCAATGTCCCCCGTTTTTTTCAGAAGGGGGATCTTTTCGGAGGCGGTTTTGCTCATTCCCTCCAAAAAAAGAACGGCAAGGGCGGAGTCGACAAGCTCCCCGTTTTCGTTTCGTTCGTACAGTTTTTCGGTCTGTGCAAAGGAGACCAAGAGGTTGACCAGATAAAACTCCGCCTGCGGGCTGGCCTTGATGCGCAAGTCCTGCATGGAGGTCGACACCCTTTCCCGGAAAAATTCCGGCAGACTACCGGTGTCGAGCAGAGTCAGTTCCGTCATTTTTTTACTTCACCCCAACCACTGGTAATTTTAGCATGCGGGGGAGGAGGGGCGAAAGCAAAAAGATGGCTTAAAAAAGACACGGTGCGTTAAATTCCCCCTCACCCCCCTTTGTCAAACCTGTCCGCCGGTTGTGTGGCGGAGGGGGAAGGGGGGGATTTTATCTCTTCAAACAGCGAGCGGGATTTCCGCTTCAGGCAGTAAAAACCAAACAGGATTTTCAGGATAAAATTGCCCATTGCCCACAGGAGGCTTCCGGCAAGGATAAGCTCCTCGGCGCTATGCAGTCCGCCTGTTATCAGGGGGCCCTGCAGGTTTGTCTTAAAAAACTCGACAGACAGCGCCTGGCCTGTTCCCAGCCCCGCCGGAGTGATCGGGAGGGACGCCACGATCATGATGATCGGCGTGTAGAGAAAAATATCGGCAAGCGGCAATGAACTTAGAAAGGCGTTTGTCCACAGGAAAATGGAGAAAATAACCAACGCAAGGGTTGGGAGACGATAAAGAACGGTCTTGAGATAGTCGGTTGCCGTTGACCCCCGAAAGGCCACAAACAGGTGGCGTTCGAGAATCCACGCGACGGTTTTGTTTTTTTGAACCGCTTTGGCAAAGGGGCGGTCAATGAGCATCCAGAAGGCGATCCAGACAAAAAGTCCCGCATAAAACAGCAGGGCGAACTTTGCGATCAGGGGCCCAAGCGGAACGCCGCGGTAGGCAATATCGTGAATGCCGATGGACAACACGCTGAAAGTGAGCATCAGCGTCAGATCCACGACCGTCAGATAAAACATGGCCCCAAGGGTTTTAAAAACGGGGGCCCGATGGGTTCGCCGGAGGTAAAAAGCAATGCCCCCCTGCGCAAGATTGTAATTGACCACCATCAGCAGATAGGTGGCCCCGCGCATCAGGATGGTCTCTTTAAACGACACCTTTGTCGAAAATCGGCTTAAAAGCCATTTTAGCCCCAGGCAATCGGCCATCATGATGGCAATAAAGTAGGCGATGGCAAAGAAGATGAAACGGGGGATATCGGCATGGGTGATGGTTGACAAGACGTCGGTGGGAGGAATTTTTTGGAACATGAAATAGAGAATGCCGGCGGCGACAATCCATGGGAGAATACGCTGAAGGTGTTTTTTCATTTGCCGGTTTTTTTTGTATAACCTATAACATTTTTTAATGAAAGAACTTCCTAAAGTTTATGAGCCGCATGCCGTTGAAGACCGCTGGATTCAGCAGTGGATCGACAGGAATTATTTTGCCCCCGATTTGTCCAATAAGTCCGATAAGTCGTATGGGACCTATAGCATTGTCATCCCCCCCCCCAATGTGACCGGTTCGCTCCATATGGGGCATGCCTTAAACAATACCCTGCAGGATATCCTTGTCCGCTATCGCCGCATGAAAGGGGACAACACCCTCTGGGTGGTTGGGACCGACCATGCGGGAATTGCCACGCAGAACGTGGTTGAAAAACAGTTGAGCGCCGAGGGAAAAACACGTTTTGATCTTGGCCGCGAAAAATTTGTAGAACGGGTCTGGCAGTGGCGGAGAGAATCGGGCGGGACGATCATCAACCAGCTCAAAAGGCTTGGGGCCTCGTGCGATTACGTCCACGAGCGGTTCACGATGGATGAAGGATTGTCGGCGGCGGTCCGGAAGGTTTTTGTGCAATTATATAATGAAGGGTTTATCTATCGTGGCCTGCGCCTTATCAACTGGTGCCCCCGCTGTCATACCGCTTTATCCGATCTGGAAGTCGAACATGAGGAACAGAAGGGGCATTTGTGGCATGTAAGGTATGGAGATTTAATTGTCGCCACGACCCGCCCGGAGACGATGCTGGGTGATACGGCGGTTGCCGTTCATCCGGATGACGAACGATACAAAGACTGGATCGGAAAAAAAGTTCTGCTTCCTCTTGTCAACCGAGAGATACCGGTGATTGCCGACGAATATGTCGATCGCACCTTCGGAAGCGGTGTGGTGAAAATCACCCCGGCGCACGATTTCAACGATTTTGAAATCGGAAATCGGCATCAGTTGGAACGGATCAATATTCTCACGGAGGATGGAAAGATTAATCAGGCGGGGGGGCCGTATGCCGGTTTGAGCATTCAGGCCGCCCGCAGGAAAGTCGTCGAGGACCTGGAGGCACAAGAGTTGCTCGAGAAAGTGGCGCCGCACACACATGCGGTGGGGCATTGTTACCGTTGCAAGGCGGTGGTGGAGCCGTATCTCTCTCTGCAGTGGTATGTAAAGACAAAGCCGCTGGCCGAGCCCGCCATCGAGGCGGTCAAGGCCGGCAAGACGCGGTTTGTCCCCGAACATTGGGCTTCGTTCCACCCCAAAGAATCTCTCGATTCTTTGGGGACCCCGACGTTGCCCTCCTCGGCTCTCCCTGCGGCGTACATTCAAAGTACGCCTCAGTCGGCCTCGTCGGGACGCCTCGCATCTGAAACTTTTTCGGCAGTCCCATTGCCATGTCCCCCCGTTGTTTCCGAGAGCCCCCCTTCTAAATGTCCCTCATGCGGGTCAACCGAACTGATGCAGGATCCCGACGTCCTCGACACCTGGTTTTCCTCCGCCTTGTGGCCGTTCTCAACCCTTGGTTGGCCGGATCAGACGCCCAAATTAAAAAAGTTCTATCCGACCTCCGTTTTAGTCACCGCCTTCGACATCATCTTTTTCTGGGTGGCTCGGATGATGATGATGGGAATCCATTTCATGAAGGAGGTTCCGTTTTGCGACGTCCATATCCATGCCATCGTCCGCGATCCGTTGGGGCAGAAGATGAGCAAGTCGAAGGGGAACGTGATCGATCCTCTCCTCCTGATGAAAAAATACGGGACTGACGCCTTCCGCTTCACCCTCGCCGCATTTGCGGCGCAGGGGCGCGACATCAAGCTCGACGAGGCGCGTGTGGAGGGATACCGGAATTTCTGCAACAAAATCTGGAACGCCTCCCGGTTTGCCCTGATGAATGCCGCCCCGTTTATAAAGTCGGAGAAAGATTTTTATGATGTCGAGCCAAAGACGCCTCTCAATCGATGGATTATTAGTGAACTGTCACGCGCCGTTCGGAAGGTGGAGGAGGATATACAAAAGTACGAATTTAATCGCGCCGCACATGAGGTCTATTCTTTCTTTTGGTATTTTTTTTGTGACTGGTATCTCGAATTTTCAAAGACCATATATCTTGAAGGAACTGATGAGGAAAAAAATGAGACGTCCCGGACCATCTATTTTATTCTGGATTCATCCTTACGATTGCTTCACCCATTTATGCCTTTCATTACAGAGGAAATATGGCAAATGCTGGCGAATCGAAAGGGCAAATCGATTGTCACGAGCGACTTCCCCGTTTTCCGAGAGGAGACGGTGGATGATCGAAAGCCACGGCTTGAGTATGAGTTTTTGATCGAGCTTGTTTCGAATATCCGAAGTATTCGCCAGGAAACGGGTGTTCCCATCTCCCAGCCGGTGGATGTGATCATTCATGCGGATCGGAGAGCGGAAATCTATGCGAATATCGAAATGAAGGTAAAAAAGTTGGCGAGAATAGGCAAGATGGTTATTTCAGACAAGGAAATTCACGAGCCGGCGGCTGTAGCGCGTTTGAAGAACGGAACCTTGTACATTCCCCTTCAGGGACTGATCGATCTCAAGAAAGAGGAAGAACGGCTGAAAAAAAAATTGCAGAAGACGGTGAGGGATATCGACCAGTTAAAAGCGCGGCTCGAAGACCCTGAATTTCTGGAACATGTCGAGCCGGAGCTGGTTGAAGAAAAAAGGGCCGCTCTGGCAAGCACGCAGGCTCAAAAGGAAATATTGGAAAAGGGTTTGAAGCTGTTAAAGGATTAGTTCCAATTAAAGCGTCTCTTTCTCTATCCACTTCAAGAAATCCGAATTCCCGTCTTCAACGGCCAAGGACACAATGCAGGGGCAGGAATAGCTGTGGAGCGATTTGACCTTTTCGATCAGTTTTTTGACCACCGTCTCCTTCGTTTTGGCAATCAGCACCGTTTCTTTTCCCTCCTCGATTTTTCCTTCCCACCAATAAATGGAATTCATGCCGTCGATAATATTCACGCAGGCGGCAAGGTGTTCTTCCACAAGGGCGCGTCCGATCTTGTCCGCCTCGGCGCGATTGGAGCACGTAATATAGATGAAGTTCAGAACCATTTTTTCCTTTTGAAATAGGTCAGCATGCCCAGGACGATAAAACCCATCGCCGTCATCACCGCCGGATAGGCCCACCACCACTTGAGCTCCGGCATGGTGTCAAAATTCATTCCGTAAATGCCGACAATGAAGGTCAGTGGCAGAAAAATCGTGCCGATAACGGTGAGCACCTTCATGATTTCGTTCATTCGATTGCTGGTGCTGGAGAGATGGATGTTCATCAATTCGGCAAGCATGTCGCGGAATGTCTCGACGGCGTCCATGGTCTGAACGACATGATCGTAGATATCCCGAAAATAAGCGAGGGTGCCGCGGCGGATGAGAGGCGATTCGCCCCGCTCAAGCTGTCCAATCACTTCGCGAAGGGGCCAGACCGACTTGCGGAGAAAAATGAGTTCCCTTTTCAGCCGATGGACCTCCCGGATCGATTCGGGAGAGGCCTTTTTCAGAAGTTCCGCTTCGAGATCCTCGATTTTGTCTCCAATTTTTTCAAAGACCACGAAATAATTGTCGACAATGGCATCCATCAGCGAATAGGCCAGATAATCGGCCTCCATCTTGCGGATGGTCCCTTTGCCGGTCCGAATCCGCGCCCGGACCGGGTCAAAGACATCCCCGATCTCTCTTTCCTGAAACGAAATGATGTAATTCTTGCCGATAATGAAGCTGACCTGCTCGGTGACGATTTCCTTTTTGGGGGCGCTGTCGTAGAGCATTTTCAGGACCACATAGAGGTAGTCGTCGTGGTCTTCCATTTTGGGGCGCTGGTCGGTATTGAGGATATCCTCCAATACCAACGGGTGCAGATCGAAGGCGGCGCCGATTTTTTGAACCACGTCGGGATCGTGTGCCCCATCCACGTTGATCCAGGTTATGCCGGGTTTGTCCTTGTATTCAACGCAGGCGGAGGGGGAGGGGATTTCCTTTTCGTCAAAGCCTCCTTCGGTAAAGTTGAAGGCGGTGATTTTTACCGTTTCGGATTTTTTCTCGCCGATGTGCACAAGGGAACCGGGGGGGAGGCCCGCCTTCCGGGAGCGTTTTTTCATCAGTCTTGACATGAACGTCCGTATTGTACAAGCCTTTGCACCCTTGTCATGCATTTAATTTCCGGGTATGGACCTTGACATGAAGCCACTCGATCAGGAGGGCCTCCTCCCCAATCCCCTCGAACAGTTCCACTGCTGGTACGATGAGGCCTGCCGCCTTGAATCCATTCAGCTCCCCTCGGCCTGTTGCATGTCCACGGTCGGCCTCGACGGCCTTCCCGATGGAAGGATGATGCTCTTAAAGGAATGTGACGACCGCGGTTTTGTGGTCTACACCAATATCGAATCGGTCAAGGGGAGGTCCCTTGCGAAGAAGGCCCGGGCGGCGCTGACATTTTACTGGGAAGATTTGCGGCGCCAGATTCGCATCCAGGGAGAGGTGGAACAAGTTTCCGCGGGGGAGGCTTCTGCCTACTTCAAGTCGCGGCCCCGCGAGTCGCAGATCGGCGCCTGGGCGTCGAAACAGAGCGACGTTTTGGAAGATCGGGCAGTCCTGGATCGGCGATTTGAAGATTTATTGAAAAAATATGAAGGAAAAGAAGTCCCCCGCCCCCCTTATTGGACCGGTTTTCGCGTCATTCCGGCAAAAATTGAATTCTGGCAGGAACGCCCCAACCGCCTGCATGACCGGTTTGTGTATACGAAGGAAAAGGAGGGGTGGAAGATTGTCCGCTTGTATCCCTAATTTCCCAACACGTAGTTAAACACCAGCGGTGCCACGATCGAGGCGTCCGACTCGATAATAAACCGGGGCGTGTCTCCATCCAGTTTTCCCCAGGTGATTTTTTCGTTCGGCACGGCGCCGCTGTAGGAGCCATACGAGGTGGTGGAGTCGCTGATCTGGCAAAAATAGCCCCAGTACGGGCAATTTTCCTTCAAGTCCTGATTGATGAGGGGGACAACGCAAATGGGAAAATCGCCGGCGATCCCCCCGCCGATCTGAAAAAAGCCCGGTTTGCTTTTTCGGCAGTTTTCCTTGTACCACCCGATCAAGTGGGCCATCTGTTCGAGGCCGCTTTTGACCGAACGATAACCGGAGAGGTTCTTCTTCAGCACATTGGCGACATAGATGTTGCCGAGCGTCGAGTCTTCCCAACCCGGCGTATAGACCGGTATTTTCTTTTCGCAGGCCGCGACGAGCCATGAATGAGCCGGGTCGATTTCGTGGAATTTTTTCAGTTCGCCCGATTCGATGAGCTGATACATGAACTCGAAGGGAAAAAAGCTTTTCCCCTCCTTGTCCGCCTTTTGCCACAGTTTAAGTATCTGGCGTTCGATCCGGCGCATGGCCTCTTCCTCGGGGATACAGGTGTCGGTCACGCGGTTCATGCCGCGGTCGCGGAGGGCGATCTCTTCTTTTGCGGCGAGGCTTCGGTAACCGGGGACCCGCTCATAGTGGTTGTGGGCCACCAGATTGAAAATATCCTCCTCCAGATTGGCGCCGGTGGTGGTGATGGCGTGAACCTTGTTCTGCCTGATCATCTCGGCGAGCGAGATGCCGAGCTCGCCCGTGCTCATCGCCCCCGCCATGGTCAGCATCATCTTTCCGCCCCCTTCCAAAAGGCGAATCCACCCCTCGGAGGCATCCACGAGGGCGGCGGAGTTGAAATGCCTGAAATTGTTTTTGATGAAATCGCAAATAGGCGTATCTTTATTTTTATTATTTGCCTTCATGTCTCACCTCCCTCTCATGGCGCCGAAATATAAAGAAATATTTAAAGCTTAAAACGGATAATGTCAAAAAAAATCGGCCGCTTTTCTCATTTTTTTTTATTCCTTAAAAGACATGACCGGCGTGTATTCCCCCTTTAGTTCCCGGCGCCACCATTCTCCCATCGATTTTTTTGTGGTGTCGTCGGTAAAATGATACTCGTAGAGCAAGGCGCGAACAAATCGGGGCGGCGTATCCGGAAATGGATTGACCTTTATCAATTGTAAAACCTCCGGCGATCCGGCAAGGAGTCGCCCCATAAAATGCAAGATCCAGCGATCTGTCTTGTAATTTCCAAGGGCGGCAAACCACATCTGCCAGTCCACCCGTGGCATGTGCGGTTCCACAAATCGCGGGGGATCCTTCAGGTTTCCCGCCTTCCATTTGAAAACATATTCCTTCCAGTTGTCTTCATCGTTGGATCCCTGGATGATGATTTCGGGACGGGTTGTGGTCATGACGGCAAAAAGGCCGTAGCGATTGATCGTGCGGAAGGGGATGCGGGAAAAACCAGGGCGGCGGTTTTTTGGGGGGAGAAAGACAAAGGGGAGAGGGGGGCGATGGCGGGCCTCTTCCAAAAAACGTCATCAAGGATTGTCAAGCAAAGCGCGATGGTCAGAAGATTGAAGAATCCGTAGTTGCCGGTTAAGGCGATAAGCCCCTGAAGGGCCATTATCAGGAAGGCGCCCCCATGCCGGATCCGGCGCGGCATAAAAATAAAAAAAGGGACAACCAGCTCCACAAAGAACATGAAGACAACGGATACTTTCTGAAACCATTCAGGCAATTGGTGGACGTGCCACCCAATCCATGTGGGGAGAGGCTGGGTCTCGTAATGAAAATTGAGTGCGGTGAGGTTTTGCCACGTTTCGTCGCCGCTGGCCAGTTTCACCAGTCCGGACGAAAAAGTCAGTTTGAACAGGAGGAACCAGAACAGCCACCGCGCAGGGCGTGAGAGGCAAAGGGTTGCCGGTTTGCCGGCCCATACTTTCCAGGGGGCGGCGCATAGGGCGATAAAACCGGCTTCGAGCAGAAGGTTGTCCCATTGAAACTGCAAAAAAACCTGTCCTGCAGTGGCCAGCGACAGATAAAAAATCCAGAGGATAAGGAGCAAGGGCCCCTGAAGAAAGCCGAACAGAACCAGAAGGGAAAGGGCGGCCCCGCCAAGGCATAAAAAAAGAAGAAATGGGTCGCCGGCCTGAAACCAGCAGAGGGTCGGAAAATCCAGAATTCCCCACGGGCCGAGGCGTTCTTTGACAAGGTCCACAAGGGGGGCGATGGGAAGGATGCCGTTTTTCCCCACAAGGCCGCGAATTTGAACCGCCAATGAAAGGAAGGCGATGAGATAGGTCAGCCCCAAAAGCCTCAAAAAGATCCAGATCGAACACCGATAGGTGGAGGGTTCGAGATTTTTCCCCCACAGCAAATTGCTGATACGGGAGGCCGCCATCCGGTGGCTTGCGATAAACGAATAAAACTTTTCGGCAATTGTCTTAAAACCGGGGAGGCGGCGGTAGAACCAATAGAGGATTCGGCCGCCGTCCCCCGGGCCGCGTCGGCTCCCCAGGGCCAGCGCCTTAAGAGCGGCCTCGGCGCCGGTGGTGATGGCGCCGTTTGGTTCCACCAGGACCACCGACCGGTCGAATTCTTCTTTGGGAATTTCCGGAAATCGGCCGGCCGCCTCCTGCGAAGGGGCATAGTCGATCCGGTCGCCGGTTTTTTGCCGCCAGCGCTCGATCCACCGTCTGCAAAAGCCGCAGGCGCCGTCAAAAATAAGAAGGGGTTTTGAGGGCATGGTGATTAACTAGTCCAAAAAATTTCGGGTTGCAACTTTCCCTTCTAAAGACAAATATCCACGCATGCGCGTGGTTCAAATTCCCACCCTGTTTGATAATTACACCTATCTGGTCATCTGCGAAAAAACCGGCGTCTGCGGCATTGTCGATTCGCCGGATGCGGAGGCAACCTGGGAGGCAATCCGCCGGGAAGGGATCGAGCCGGTGGCCATTCTCTCAACGCACCATCATCTGGATCATGTCGGCGGCAATACCGATCTGGTGCGGATGAAAAAAATGGTTGTTTACGGCGGGGCGAATGATTCCGGTCGTATTCCCGAACTCACCCATCCGGTCAAGGAGGGAGATACGGTTCGGGTGGGAAACATTGTCTTCAAGGTGCTGGATATTCCCGGTCACACGCGGGGACATATCGCCTATGTCACCGGGGAGGCGGTTTTCTGCGGGGATACGTTGTTTGCAGGGGGATGCGGACGGCTGTTTGAGGGAACGCCTGAGATGATGGTGGCTTCTTTGTCAAAATTAAAGGCACTGCCTGATGAGACAAAAGTCTACTGTGGCCATGAATACACGCAAAAAAATCTGGAATTTGCGTTGACACTCGAGCCGAACAATCAAGCACTTGAAAAAAAATATGAAGAAGTGTCAAAGAGGCGGAAGAAAAATTTATCGACAGTGCCGACCACAATGGCTGAAGAAAAATCTTACAACCCTTTTTTGAGGGAAGAGAGTCCGGAGTTGATTGCCGGAGTGAAAAAGAAAGTGCCAAATCTGAAGGAAGATCCGGTAAGCGTGTTTGCGGCGGTGCGGAGGCTGAAAGATGTTTTCTAAACATTTCCCCCTTTTCGTCAAACAGGACCTCGACGGCTTTTTCGGCCTGGCCATCGACAATCTGATCCAGCTTTTGCTGATTGTCATCCTCTGTGTCGATGTCTGCGGTTTTCCCCCCGGTCTGGTTTTCGGCAAAATTCTCCCCGCGGCGGCGCTGTCGGTTCTCTTTGGCAATATCTACTATTCCTGGCAGGCGCATCAGCTCGCCAAAAAAACAGGGCGCGCCGACATCTGCGCCCTCCCGTACGGCATCAACACGGTGAGTCTTTTTGGTTTTGTCTTTTTTGTCATCCTTCCGGTCTACAAGCAGACCGGCGATTCCCTGCTTGCCTGGCGGGTGGGGGTTTTGGCCTGTTTTATCAACGCCGTCATTGAGACGGTTTTAAGTTTTTTTGGCGCCTGGGTCCGCAGGGTCACGCCGCGTGCGGCCCTCCTGTCGGCGCTGGCGGGGATTGCGATCACCTTTATTGCCATGGACTTTGCCTTCAGAATTTTTGCAAACCCTCTTTTGGCCTTTATTCCCCTGTTTATCATTCTCATGACCTATTTCGCCAAAAAACGTCTCCCCTTTGGAATTCCGGGCGGATTTTACGCCGTGGTTATCGGCTCGGCCATTGCATGGTTTGGCGGTTTCATGGACGCCTCGAAGGTTCATGAGGCGGCGGGGGAGCTCGGTTTGTTTCTTCCCTCGTCGGCAATCGCCGATCTCTGGCAGGTCCTTAAACCGCCGTATCTCTATTCGTATCTTTCCATCATTATTCCGATGGCGCTGTTCAATGTGATCGGCTCACTCCAGAACATCGAATCAGCCGAGGCGGCAGGCGACAGCTATCCGACACGAAATTGTCTGATCGCCAACGGTGTCGGTTCGGTTGTTGCCTCCTTTCTCGGAAGCCCCTTTCCCACCACCATCTACATCGGTCATCCGGGCTGGAAGGGGCTGGGGGCTCGGGCAGGCTACTCGGTGTTGAACGGGATTTTTATCACGCTGATCTGCTTTCTTGGCGCGGTTCGTCTGGTTTTGGCCGTGATGCCGCTGGAGGCGGGAGTCGCGATTGTCCTCTGGATCGGCATTGTGATTATGGCGCAGGCCTATCAGGCGACTCCAAAACAGCATGCCCCCGCGGTGGCCCTCGGTTTGATCCCGGCGTTGGCGGCATGGGGCCTCATGCTGGTTCAGGGAACTCTCTCGGAAGTTGGGTCGACGCTGACGGCCATTGGCGATCAGAATTTCATCCAAACCTATTCAGTGAAGGGGATCGTCGCGCTCAATCAAGGTTTTATTTTCACCTCGATGATCTGGGCGGCGATCTCCGTCTTTCTGATTGAACATCAGTTTCACAAGGCCGTTACCTGGGCGCTGTCAGCGGCGGTCCTTTCATTTTTCGGTGTCATCCACACCTACACTCTCGCGGGGAACGATGTGCTGACGCACTACGGCTGGGCCGTCGGCATCCCTTACGCGGTCGGTTATGTGGGCGGGGCTGTCTTGTTTTTGGCGGCGCGGTTTTCTCGGCCTTGAATCTTCATGCCCAAATCTTTGGCGATATCCTCTGGCCATTCATCGAAGTCGTCGGCGATTTTTATTTTCCCCTTGAAGCATCCAAGCCGCTTGTTCTGGCGGGCCGGCTTATCGCGGTTACTCTTACCCATCGGTTTCATCGGAAAGGAGATACAGTCTGATCTGGTCTGGTCTGGTTTACAAGGGTTATTTGCCCTGCCTGTGTTGTCTTTATAATATTCAGGCGGTACATCCCGTCAAACAAATCCCGCAAGTAAACCCTTCGACTCACTTCGTTCGCTCGGGGCAAGCTGGAACACCCTCCCCGGCCCGTATCCGGGGTAGGATTTGAGGTTGATACTCTGCCCTTAAAAAGCGTAGAATGGGTCCATAATAAAATGATTCATCAATCCGGAAATTACGCCCGTAAAGAGATCCGTGAGAGAAAAGACCGGTTGCGCCGGATGGGAACGCGAAGGGCCATCGACGATCTTGAGGATCTTCTGCGCATGAACCGTTTTTTTACCGGTGGGTCACCCAGGCCGTTCCCGGTGGGCTATTCCAGGCTCCTGCGTCCGCGCCATCCGCGATGATTTCTTCCAAGGCAAAAAAAATCTCATTTGAACGGTCGGTTATTAAAACGATCCGCTTTCTGGAAAAGGAAAAGGTCCCATATTTTGTTTTGGGAGGGCTGGCCGTGGGTGTTTTGGGTGAACCGCGCTTTACCCTCGATATAGACCTCGACATCTTTGTGGAAAGAGAAGACCTGGGCATCTTTCTCAAGCGCGCAAAGGATGGCCCCTTCCAATTCGATGTAAAAGCCGCAATGGTCAACGTCGAAAAGTTTGGAACTTTCCGTATTTTTTGTGATGGGGTGCAAGTCGATATGATCCTGGCCTCTACGGCGCTTGAAAAGTCGGCCCTTCAAAGGCGAAAACAATTGGCGCTATTCGGCAAGAAAACCTTTTTCCCGACCGCGGAGGATCTTGTCTTGCTAAAACTTATTCCCGGAAGACCCAAAGACCTTGTGGATGTGGAGTCGGTCTTTTTGAGGCACAAAGACAGGTTGGACTCCGATTATTTAAAACGATGGGCTGAAAAAATCTGCGACGAGTCCGAGGACTTCAGAATACTTCACCTATTGAAGAAATTCCTCAAATCATAATCACCCCTCATCAAAACAGAAACTGTTCCGCCAGAAAAGTGATCCCCAGCGGGATGGTCAGATTGTCCCAGTCCTTGAACGGCAACGATTCGAGAAAGGCCCCCGTCACCGAAATAATGATCGCCTTTGAGGGGGGGAGAAAATAGAACGAAATAGGAAGGGCGGCGATAAGGAACGCCATCGAGCCGGCGTAGGTTTTTCGGGAGAAAAACGGGAGTTTTGTCCGGCCGAATTTTTTTCCGCAGAGGGCCGCCATCGTATCGCAAAAACCGGCCATGTAAATTCCGATCAGCGAGGCCTTCCACGAAAACAGGGTGATCGCCAGCAAAACCCCGATGGCCAGAAAGAGGGGGGCCCTGGCGTAACAGTGGAGCTCCTCGTCCCTTTGCATCCTGAAAATCAGCGGATGCGCGAAAAACGGTTTCCCCGTCGTTTTTCTCCATTCCGAAAAAGAATAAAAGACGATGAAGAAGAGAAGGATAATCTGCGCCGCAAACAGGGAGTAATAGGCGCATAGCGGCACGGCGAGGGAGGAAAGATGAACCGCCTTGCGGGAGAGTTCAAATGAATAAGTATGGTTGTTCATGGTTCAACCCCGACAAGGGGCCCCTTTGGGGCAGGCTCACCATGTTCCTCCAAAGGACCTCCGGAGCCTGTCGGAATCCTTTTTTCCTGCATTTCGCTTCGCCCCTCAAAAAAATTATCCTGGTTGTCGTAGCGGAAAACCTTCTTTTTGGCAAAGCGCACCTTGACCGTCGCGTAGTGCGCCCTGCCGACCAGGATCCGGAATGGAATCATAAGAACATAAAAAATCGGGATGAGAAGAAAGGAGACCAAAAACCACTGGACGTAACGGGTGAGCGCAAGCTGAAGGGCCTCGCCCAAAATAAGCGGGCTTTCGTTTTCCAGCGCCGCCCCCACGGCCGAAAAGACCGCCAGCCCAAGGAGGTGTGCCATAAAAAGCCGGATGATGATAAAGCCGCTGTGGGTCAGTTGGCGGAACAATTCAAAGACAAGAGAGAAACGGGGGTCGAGGTTGAAGAGGACGGCATAGGCCCGGTCAAAAGCCGCCTGACCAAGGTCCGTGGGAACGTAAGTCAGGCCTTTTAGAAGGGCCCAGACAAAAAGGACGGCGATGCCGCCGGAGAGAGAAAGAAAGAAGGCATCCCGTTGGCCGTAAAATTCGTTGACCAGATCGAGACAGATGAGCGCCAGGGCGAGGAGAAAAACCGAAAAGGGGATAACGCCGATGTGCAGGGGATAGCGGCTGTTGTCCACCTCCAAAACCGCAATCGGCATTTCCGTCAGCGTCGCCACTTTTCCCTGGAGGATGTACGACAACACGACAACGACAAGAAAAAGGGAGCAGAGAAGAATAAGGGCAAATTCAGGACGTCTATTTTCCATCATTCACCTCGGTTGATACCCGCTCCATACCTGCCACGGGTGATCATCCTCTTTGACGAGGCTCCAGTACGGTGCGCCGGCGGTGCGCCACGGGTCGATCATAATGCCGGCGTCAAAGGGGGCCCCCCTCGGGGCAATGACCGCCGTGTTGTGTTCCGTCATTTTGCCCGGGTGCGCCTCGGCCCACCAGGCGGTAAAGTGGGGGTGTTCCACCGTGTCGATCACGTTTAACACATCCTCCGCCCAGTGCTTGCATCCCCCCCGCGAGGCCAGGCCGATGTCGATGATGAAGTTATGAACGAGCGGAAAGGTGTGAATGTTGTAGAGGTCCCGGAGTTTTTCAATGGCCTTGATAACGCTATAAGCCAGCTGGTTGGCCTCGGCCTGCGCCTCGGGCGGCGTCTCCCCGTGGACGGCGGCATAGCTTTTTACCAGATCTTTCTTAAGACCGGCGGCGTAACCCCAAAATTCAACCTCCCTTGTCAGTTCCCGGTAGGCCTTTTTCTTTTGCCGGTTTTTTCGGCTCATGGAGGGGGTGACTTTTCCCTTTTCCTCAAACTGCCGCAGAAGGGAGGGGTTGGTTTGCGCCTTCAAGTCCGCCAACATCCGCGAGACCTCTTCAAACCGGATCCCGGCGTCATCCGGCGCCGGGGTCTTTTCGGGGACAATCGGGGAGGGTTTGTCGGCGCCCCCGGCCGTATCCGGAAAAGCAAGGCATAAAAAAGTGGCAAAAATCAGGCCGAATTTATATTGATAGCCGTTCATGGTCGAATATCTTGTCCGCCAAGCCCTTCGGTTCCGTTTGCCGTTTGTCGTTGTTATTCTAACCCTCACGACGGTTTCTGCAATTTATTTTTCGGCCAATTTTGCCAATTCCGATAATTCCCTTCCCGTCTGGTTTGATCCGGATGACCCCGACTATGTCGCGTATAAAAATTACCTGGAAGAGTTCGGCAACGACCGTTTTATCCTTTTGGGCTTTGAGACGCCGGAGGTCTTTTCTCTGCCGGTATTAAGCTTTGTCCGTGCCCTGACCGAGGAGCTCAAAAAGGCCCCGGATATCGAAAAGGCCACCAGCATCGCCAACGCCGAATATATCGAGGGTGCGGCGGATGAAATTTATATCCACCCTTTTATCGAGGAGATGCCTGTCCGTCCCGAGGCGCTTGAAGAACTCAAAAAGAAGGCGCTGGCGGAAGAGGACTTTGTGGGAAATCTCGTCTCGTCCGACGCAAAGGTCTTCAGCATCGTCGCCAAAATAAACACCGGGAATACCGTTGAGGAAAGCACCCGCCTGAAAAACCGGATCGATGCGCTGGTCGCCCGCGTCAATAGCCAAGGTTATCCGTACCATCTGGCCGGCTCCCCCATCACCGACGAGGCCTTTGACCGGCTCGTGATCCGCGATCAGCAGGTTTTTATCACATCCATTGTCGCCCTTGTCGTCGTTCTGCTGGTGATTTTTTTTCGCAGTGTGACGGTGGCCGTTGTTCCCACCGTGGTGCAGGTGGCGGTTCTCCTGTGGGTTCTGGCCCTTTATTATCTGGTCGGCTACCGGATGAACGTCGTGGCGGGAATGGTGGTGCCGATTCTCGTTGCCGTCTGTGTTGCCGACTCGGTGCACCTTGTTTTGGAATACTATCAAAGCCGCGCCGCCGGCCTCCACCGGGAAAAAGCTCTCGTTGATGCCTCCAAAAATCTCTGGCGCCCCTGCCTCTATACAGCGGCGACGACGCTGGCGGGCTTTATCTCGTTCCAGTCGAGTTCCATCACGCCGATCAACGTCCTGGGGACGCTCACCGCCCTGGGGGTGGCGCTGGCTTTTCTGCTGACCATTTTTTTCATTCCTGTGATCCTTTCCTATCTTCCCGAGCCGAAAAAAAAGATTGTGGAACATCTGCAAGAGGGGGCGATTCAGCGGTTTTTGGACGGCGTTTCCTCGCTGATTTTCAGGCATCCCAAATTGATCGCCTTTGTTTTTATCGTCCTGGCCGCGGCGGCCGTAGTCGGGATGACCCGGCTTAAAATCGAGACCAATTTTCTGGAATATTTTCCCTCGTGGGAAAGGGTGAGGAGCGATCTGGTCTTTTTTGACCGCCATCTCTCCGGAGTCGGCTCTTACGAGGTTGTTTTTTCCTCCCGAAAACCGGGCTGGGAGGTAGCCCACGATCCCGCCGTCTTGAAGGAGATCGGCCGGTTTGCCCGGTCAATGCTCAAAAACGGACATACGCGGAAGGTGCAGGGCCCTCTTGGTTATTTGAAGAAATTGAATCAGGCGTTTCACGAGGGAAAAAATGAATTCTACCGTGTCCCCGACACAAAAGAAGAGGTGGCCCAGCTTTTTCTGCTGGCCGAAAGCTCCGGAGAAACGGAGATCGGCCAATACAAATCGCCGGACAACAAAAAAATCCATCTGAATGTCCGGACCGAGTGGGGTTCCTCCGAGGAGATGAACCGCTATTTGAACACCATGAGGCTCGAGGCCGAAAACCGCTTCAGGCCGTTTGGGATCGACGTCACCCTAACCGGCTACGGGCCGCTCTGGATCCGCCTGGACAACGATATCCTTGTCAGCCAGATTTACAGCTTTCTGATCGCCTTCGCCGTCGTTTCGGTTCTGATGATGTTCTTTCTAAAAAGCTTCAAGGTGGGTTTGCTAAGCATGATTCCCAACGTTTTGCCGATTCTCTACACCATGGGGCTGATGGGCTTTGCGGGGATTCATCTGAATGTCTCCACCGTGATGATTGCGGCGATCACTGTGGGCATCACCGTGGACGACACCATCCACTACCTCGTCCGTTTTGGCGATGCGCTAAGGCGCGAAGGGGATTACAGAGGCGCCATCCGTCAGGCCAACCGGTCGGTGGGGACCGCCATCCTTTTCACCTCGCTCATTCTCATGGGGGGATTTTCGGTGATGTGCCTCGGTTCTTTTATCCCCTCCATTTATTTCGGGAGCATGACGG
>JACPFC010000007.1 GCA_016183175.1 Deltaproteobacteria bacterium | reverse complement strand
GCAGGATCACCAAACAGCACCGTCCCGCCGATTTCGGCGCCCGAGATAAAGTCTTTGTCGAATGAAAACAAAACCGCCCCATCGATCATGACATGCCCTGAATTTGGAGAAGTTACCTCATAACCCAGGCGGCCCAGGCTTCGAGGGGTTCCCGAATTCGGGATGCCCAATAACAATGAGACATTGCCGTGCTCTGTTAGTTTCCTTTCGATTGGGTTCACCACTTGTTCGTCAATTTTGCTTATGGAAATGTTGTCGATGATCTTCCGCGCGTATTTCACCGAGGTTTTAATATCATCCACTGTCTTTTCGAGGCCGCTTGTAAAACCGGATAAAGACTCATCGCTGGTGTTTTCCGGCGGTTTTGGGATGGCCTGGCCCATCTCATTCAACTTTTTTTCTATGCCATCAAGCTGAGTGACGATTTGCGTTTCCGATTTTGTGAGGTCTTTTTTATGTTCATTCCAAGTCTGAATAAGGGTATGAGGATCAAGAGTGCCGGCATTTTTTGTAAAAGTACTCGATATCTTTTCGGTATAATCTGTATAGGCTCTTTGCAGATCTTCGAAAATTCTGATGAGTTCGTTGAATTTTAGGTAAAAATCATAACAACCCACGGCAAATTCAACTTTTTTTAAATCGGCGAGCACCGCCAGAGCATTCGGGTCGTTTTTGACGCCCGAATCGTCGAAAACAGCCCTAAGCGCGCCTGAAATTTTTTCGATATCGTCTTCTGAAACCGTTTTTAGCTCAAGGGTGGCGTTAAGCACTTCTTTCAGCTTACTCACACTGTTGATGTGTTCCTTGTTGGAGCTTTCAATAGTGATAACGGCTTGTTTTACAACTTTCCCGGCGACATCGATGACAACGTCACGATGTTGTGGGGTGTTTTGTGTCAAAGAATTTGTGGAATCATTGTGCAATCTAACAAGCGACAACTTTTGACTGATGAGGCGCGAAAAGGCGATCTTGGCCGCCAATGAGGTGACGGAAAAATGGCCGGCATCACTCAGGGCGGCGTTATACTCTGTGACAGAGCGCTCCTCCAACTGTTCGAGCCGACTATTTGTCTTTTGATATTCACTGCGCAGGAGGTCCTGCTTATCTTGTAACGAGGTCAGAGACCGATCAATCCGGTCAAACCCGCTTACCTGACTTAAACGGCTTGACTGGGAAATCAGTTTGTCGGCCCAGTTCTGATCGAGGCTTGTATTGTTGAATTCTTCAAGAAAAGGGGCCAGGTTGTAGTAGGTCAGTTCGTGGGCATCTTCTTTATATTGTTGATTGTCTTTTCCGTAGAGTTGTTCCAGCCGTGAGGATATGAGATGAATCGCCTCGATTTGATCGTTGGTTTTTGTCGATTGGCCGAATTGGATAAGCCCGGTCAAAAGGATCAGCTTGCGGCAAAAATCTTCGTAGCTTTTGAATAATCCGGAGTCCTTGTCCCTGATGCGGTGAGTCTTTGTCTTTTCTATCAGGAAGTTAAGGTGTTTTAGGAACTCAAGGCGTTTTTTATCAAGATCGGGATCTTTTTGTTTTTTGTTTTCTTTCAGATCCAGATAGGCCATGACAAGATTCAGTGTGGCCCACCTTAAATAACGTGCCGGATTTTTATCAAAATCACCGTCAGTCACCGACCATGGATTGGTTTCGGATTCGGTTTTAAACAGCTTATCCACTGCGGTAAGGGCTTCTGTGTAATTCGGGGTTTTTTCATGCAAGGCGAAAAATATCTCCCATTTGCCCTGAAGCGGGTATGTTTCATTGCCTGTTTGTGTTGTGATCTTTCCAATTTCTCTTATGATCTTGTCAGGGATTTTCTCCCCTTCCGTGCCGGGGTAATTGGTCTGATCGATCTGGACAGAGCCGTTGCCCACAGTGATCCGATGGACCAGATTGACAGGCGCCATGTCCGGGTCCAATAAACCAAAGCGGTCGAGATAGATGAGGATCCGTTTCCGGGCAAGGATGTTGATATAATCGGAATAGACTTTTGATTCATCTTTCGAGGCCGAACCTTCATCTTTTGCGACCGGATCAAGGTTAGGCCATTGCTTGGTAATGATTTCGAGAGCTTCTGCGATTTTCTCTCCCGATTCCCTTTGTTCCAGCCTCTCAACGGCGGACTTGATCGTGGCTATTGCCGTGGCTATTCCCCTGTCTATTTCAATGAGCCGTGAAAGCTCGGTCTTAAGGGCATCGACATCTTGCGAATTATTTTGATAAAGCGACCAGTAAGCCGAGGTTAGGTTTTTCGGCAGGGAATAAATCGTGGGAGATGTGACCGTGTTGAGTATGTGATCATCCAGATAATCCTTAATTGTATCAGTGCCCACGACGTAGATATCTGCTGAAGATTCTGAAATGAAGGGGAGTGCGATCGCGTTGTCAGTTAGAAGGTTTGCATCGTCAATGTCAAAGTCGCCGTCACTGTCTTTGTCGTAGAACGGGTCAAAAATTTTTTTAAGAAGGTCAGTTGGGCCGCTCATAGAAATCCATTATTGACCCCTTTTTTGATCGGTTTTTTAACTAGGCTGGTTGTTCCGGGGAAGTCAAGTTTTAATCCCCCTCCATGTATTCCAGAAGAATCTCCCCCTGCATTCGCATCATGTAATTGTAGTCGTCCATCGCCGGGTCGAAGGTGATGGCGGAACCCATGAGGGAATTTTCCTCCAGCGGAAGGAGGGTGTCGTTTGCGTAGTCGATCAGGGAATGGGCCTGAATCCCCATCGCATGTCCCAGCTCGTGGGCCACCACCCAGTGGTTTACGTAATCGGCGCGGATTTCGGTGGCAAAATCGGTGACCACCCGGCCGGCGTCATACTTATCATTAATATAGACGTTGCGGTTGTAGGTGTAGCCGACAACGCTGTCAAAGCCGGAAACACCGGAGACCTCATCATCGTTAAAATCAATATCGTCAACCTTGTAAATGACGCGGGCGGTGGAAATCCACGAATCCACGACCTCAAAGACCTCAAACCCCACCGCCTCGTTGGCGATGGCAATCCCTTCGAGCACCTCTTCCTTTTCGCCGTCGGAAAACCAGGCGAGAAAAACGGGAAGGGGGAGTTCGGTGATTTCGGTTGATTGATACGGGGCGCGGATGAATTTGCCCCATTCGAAGGGCTCACCCGATTCGGTCTCTTCAAAGGGGGAACCAGTCAGATTACCGGTATCGCCTGCCGTATCCGAAGCGGAGGGATCCTCGGCTGAATACGAGCCCGAGGCCCCTTCGTCGGTTCCCTCCGAACCGCAGTAAGTAAATGACAGACAAAAAATGATTAATAATGAAATCGCTAATGATTTCAGCTGAAACACTGATTGACCTCTTTTATCTTTCCCAAACCCCCAAGGATTACTGCTGATATAGTTATCGGCAGACGCGTGGGAATGTTGCGAGTTATTACCGTGGTCAGCTAATTATTATTGTTGCGTCACCCATTCACCTATAAATCCCGCAACCGCGCCATTGCCCTTCTTTTTGCTTTTGGAAGTCTTTTAGCGGGGCCTTTTTTCATCGTCATCCATCGCTTGTTGAGGGGGCGGTTTTCGTCCGGTCTGTCTCGATCCGTTTCTGGTAGGGGCGTCCGCCACGACTTATTGGCGGACGCCCCTACGGCATTCAATTTCCGTTCAAATTCCTCCGCCAAAAGGAAAGAACATCCGGACCTCTTGGCGGCCTGCAAAATTTCATTGTCGGAACTGACGACAATCGCCTGCTCCCTTAATTTCCGGGCGAGATCAATCATTACGCTGTCGGCGGTCTGGCCTCCCTTGCTGTAGAGGATGCGAATTCCGGCAAAGCGATCCTCTTCAACCGAAAGGTTTAACGTCTCCCCTGCGTCAAACACCACGGTGACGGCGTGATGCTTTGTCTGCCGCCAAGCGGCAAGTTTTTTCAAAAGCTCCAGCCGTCCGCGCTCCAAGTCAACCGCCTCCGCCCGGCTCAACGAATGTGAGCGGCGGATCAGGTTGTAACCGTCAATAATAATGTGAGCCATTTTAAGTTTTGGCATAACACGACGATATGCCGCGATCAAATCGAAAGAGCGAATGCCCAAATATTCGGCAGGTGCATAAATCTTGGTCTCTTGAATCCATCTGTCTAAAATTAAATCGGAAGCCAAATTATGGAGTTGACTCTTTTCTGTATTTGGCACAGAACTTGCTCCCCTCTCCCCAATCTGGAGGAGGGTAGTCCCTTAAAGGGGTGGTGTGTTTATTTGTCTTTCACAAAAAATTGAAGAAAAGGAGAAAGTCCTATGCGACGGAAACTATTTTTGTTTTTGACTTTTCTCATTCTCATGTCGCCGGCGGTCAGCTGGTCGCAGGAGGTGGGGGATTTGAAAATTGCGCTGGATACGGTCTGGACGTTGGTCACCGCTTTTCTGGTGTTCTGGATGAACGCCGGTTTTGCGATGGTTGAAGCCGGGCTTTGCCGGAGCAAGAATGCCGCGAATATTCTGGCAAAAAATTTCATTGTTTTTGCCATTTCCAGCGTGGCCTTCTATGTCGTCGGTTGGGGGATCATGTTCGGCAACGGAACCGGTTTTGCCGGAGGTGAAGGGTTGTGGTTTATCGGTGGGGCCGACAATTCGCCGGCGACGGGGGATGCCTATCAGGGGGCCTATTCCTCCATTGCCTGGACCGGCATACCGCTCTACGCGAAATTTTTCTTTCAGCTGGTCTTTGCCGGAACGGCGGCCACGATCGTGTCGGGATGTGTTGCCGAGCGGATCAAGTTCATTTCATTCATTGTCTTCTCGTTTATCTTGGTCGCCTTCATGTATCCGGTAACGGGTCACTGGATTTGGGGAGGGGGATGGCTTGCCGCGAAAGGGATGTGGGACTTTGCCGGTTCGTCGGTCGTCCATTCGGTGGGGGGCTGGGCCGGACTGGCGGGAATTCTTATTTTGGGACCCCGCATTGGAAAATTCAAGGACGGCAAGGTGCATCCAATCCCGGGCCACAACCTCGGCATGGCCACGCTTGGGGCTCTCATTCTCTGGCTTGGCTGGTTTGGTTTCAACCCGGGGAGCACCATGGGGGCCGCACCGGTCGATATCGCCCATATCGCCCTGACCACCAACATGGCCTGCGCCATGGCGATTCTCACGGCATGCGTCACCTCGTGGGTTGTCCTCAAAAAGCCCGATCTCACCATGATTTTAAACGGCTCTCTGGCCGGGCTGGTGGCAATCACCGCCCCTTGCGCCTTTGTCAGCGTGTCCAGTTCGCTCTGGATCGGCGCGGTTGCCGGCGTCTTGGTAGTTCTGGCGGTTCTTTTCTTCGATAAAATCAGAATCGACGATCCGGTCGGCGCCCTCTCGGTTCATCTGGTGAACGGCATCTGGGGGACGCTGGCGCTCGGTCTTTTTGCCCAGGATAAAATTGTCGCGACGGCCACCGGAAACGGCCTCTTCTTCGGCGGCGGCTGGACCCTTTTCAACGCCCAACTGCTCGGCGTCCTGGCGGTGGGGGCCTTTACCTTTACCGGAGCGCTCGTTGCTTGGGGGATCATCAAGCTGGTGCTGAAAATCCGGGTCAAAGCCGAAGAGGAGGAAGAAGGCCTTGACTGGGGGGAACATGGCAATGTGGCCTATCCCGATTTTCAGCCGGCGTCACACGTATAATAAAGGAGAAACCTATGAAAAAAGTTGAAGCCATTATCAAACCGTTCAAGCTGGACGAGGTCAAAGAGGCGCTGACTTCCCTGGGGGTCAAGGGGATGACCGTGACCGAGGTGAAGGGTTTCGGTCGTCAGAAGGGGCACACGGAGCTGTATCGGGGGGCGGAGTATGTGGTTGATTTTCTCCCCAAAATCAAGCTCGAAGTGATTGTCAAGGATGACGAGGTGAAAAAAATCATCGAGACAATCCAGAAGACGGCCCACACCGGCTCCATCGGCGACGGAAAGATTTTCGTCCTGTCGGTTGAAGGGATCGTCCGCATCCGCACCGGCGAGGCGGGTGAGGCGGCGATTTAACCGCTGGACAAGTGAATTGTTTTTACGGTATTGACGGCCGGCGCGTCCATAAAGGGCGCGCCGGCTTAATTATTAACAACAATCGATCCAAGGAGTATTTATGAAAACAGCCAAAGAAGTCATCGCGCTCGCGAAAGATTTGAAAGTCAAGGTTGTTGATCTGAAATTCTGCGATCTGATCGGAACCTGGCAACACTATTCCCTGCCGCTCTCCGAGCTGACCGAGGATTTGTTCTCCGAAGGAAACGGTTTCGACGGTTCCTCCATCCGCGGATGGAAGGCCATTAACGAATCGGACATGTTGCTTATGCCCGACCCGCAAACGGCCCGCATCGACCCGTTCTGTGCCGAAAAAACCATGTCGTTGGCGGGCAACATCGTCGACCCGATCACCCGCGAACCCTACGGCCGCGATCCGCGCGGCATCGCCGGAAAGGCCGAGGCCTATCTCAAGTCCACCGGCATCGGCGATACGGCCTACTTCGGCCCCGAGGCGGAATTCTTCATCTTCGACGACATCCGCTTCGACCAGAACGCCCGCGAAGGCTACTATCACATTGATTCCCGCGAAGGGGTCTGGAACACCGGCAAGAGCGAGGAGCCGAACCTGGGCTACAAGCCGCGGCATAAAGAAGGCTATTTCCCGGTTCCCCCCACCGATACCTTGCAGGACATCCGCTCCGAAATGATCCTCGAAATGGAAAAGGTGGGGATCGCCGTTGAAAAACATCATCATGAAGTGGCCACGGCGGGGCAGGGCGAAATCGATCTCGTTTACGATTCGCTGGTCAACATGGCCGACAAGATGATGTGGTACAAGTACATTCTCAAAAATGTGGCCAAGCGGCACAACAAGACGGTCACCTTTATGCCGAAGCCGATTTTCGGCGACAACGGTTCGGGGATGCACACCCACCAGTCGATCTGGAAGGACGGCAAGCCGCTTTTTGCGGGGGACAAATATGCCGGATTTTCCCAGATGGGCCTCTGGTATATCGGCGGTATTTTAAAGCACGCATCCGCCATTTGTGCGTTTGCCTGTCCGACGACCAACTCATACCGTCGTCTCGTCCCGGGATTTGAGGCCCCCATCAACCTGGCCTATTCCTCCCGGAACCGTTCGGCTGCTGTCCGCATCCCGATGTATTCGGCTTCGCCCAAGGCAAAGCGGCTGGAGTTCCGGACGCCCGATCCGTCGTGCAACCCCTACATTGCCTTTGCAGCGATGTTGCTTGCGGGTCTTGACGGCATCGAAAAGAAGATGGATCCGGGTCAGCCGCTGGATAAAAACATCTACGGCCTTACCCACGAGGAACTCAAAAAAGTTCCTTCCGCCCCCGGCAGTCTCGAGGAGTCGCTTAACGCCCTCCAGCGCGACCACGAATTCCTTCTCAAGGGGAACGTGTTCTCGCAGGATCTCATCGAAAACTGGATTGCCTACAAGATCGATACGGAAATCAACCCGGTCCGGCTCCGCCCGGTGCCGTACGAGTTCCATCTCTATTACGATTGCTGATACCGCAGGTTTCGCGCAGGAATTTTGAAAACCCCTTCCGGCTTGAAGTCGGGAGGGGTTTTTTATTCCCCCATGGGGTAATCCACCCCCCATTTACCTCCATTTAAGGGTCGAATCCCTTGAGGTAATTTCAAGATTAGTTAAATAAATTCAGCTAGTTAAATATTTCCCCAATTTTGTCCCTTTTGGCATGCGCTTTGCACTATTAGGGGGTGCAGGTTGAAACACACGTTTCATACCTCCTTTACCCTCCGAGCCGCTCGCGGTTTCAAGGATTGCCGCGAGCGGCTTTACCCCCCTCCTAAAACAAAATATCGCGAGCAAACAAAGAGAGTCCTTTTGACGGAGCAATTTTCGTTCCCGCCAGCGACATCTGCCGGCGAGACAATCTAAACCAGAGCGGCTTACGAAAATTGTGAAGACAAAGGGACTCTCTTTGTTTGCGAGACAATGAATTTCCGTATATAGTCGCACGATGCCCCATTTTAATGTCTCCGAAGGAACCGGTTGGTATGCCGCTCTGGCGTTGGTTTTTGTTGCGCTGAACGCTTTTTTTGTGGCGGCCGAGTTTGCGATTGTGAAAATCCGGGCCACCCGGCTGGAGATTCTTGCCCAAAAGGGGCATCCGCTGGCCCGCCTCTCAAAAAAAATCGTCCACGACCTCGATGCCTATCTTTCGGCCACGCAACTGGGAATCACTCTTGCGAGCCTCGGCCTTGGCTGGATCGGCGAGCCGGCGTTTTCGCTCATTATCGGCGGGCTTCTGAATTTTTTCGGTGCGCATCTCTCGGAGGTGACCCTCCGCTCGGCATCGCTCATGGTTGCCTTTCTTTTCATCTCGGCGCTTCACATTGTGTTGGGGGAACTGGTCCCCAAATCCATCGCCATTCGGACCGCCGAAAAAGTGTGCCTGCTCGTGGCTGTTCCCTTGAGGGTCTTCTACCTCGTGTTTTTCCCCTTTCTTTGGATACTGAATTCCCTTTCAAACGGCATCCTTCGAATGATCCGGATCCAGCCGATTGGCGGCCCGGCCCGGGCCCATACGGAGGAGGAACTGAAGTTGATTGTCGAGGATTCGCTGGAGGAGGGGACCATCAATGTCCGCAAGTGGCTCCTTCTGGACAACGCCCTGGAATTTTCCCACAAGACGGTCCGAAGCATCATGGTGCCGATCGAGCGGGTCGTCTGTTTTTATCTGGATGAGTCGATTGGAGAAAACTTGAAAAGGGCCAAAGAATCCGGGCATACCCGTTTTCCACTCCGGGAGAGCAACAAAGGAAAGATCCTTGGCTTTGTCCACATGAAGGATGTCATCTGGCAGTTGGAGCATGGGGAGATTATCAACCTGTTCGATCTGGCCCGGCCGCTTTTGTTTTTTGGCGAGGACAAGACGCTGGAGGCCGCACTGATTGAATTTCAGACCCGCAAGGTCCATATCGCCATGGTGGAAAAAAGGCCGGGGCAGGTTACCGGGATGGTCACGCTGGAAAATGTGATTGAGGAACTGGTGGGCGATATCGAAGACGAGTTCGACCGGCGGGCGGCCCCAAGCTCAAAATAGACGTGGTAACACGCATGTTTCAAAGAGATAAACCGTTCCCCGAATAAGATAACGACTTGGCCCGATTTTATTTATGGCCAACAGGGTAATGGAAAAAGGCGCGGTAATTTTCTCACGTTGCCGAAGATGGTGTGCTAAGATGCGCGTATGCCGCTACAGGCCAGAAAACGAAATCTGTTCGATCCGCAAATGGAAGGAAGGCTACAAGCGGCAGATGGAAATTTATCAGTGGCTCTTGCGCGGAATGGGGTTTGACGTGGAGGAGACCGGCTATTTTGTCTACGTCAACGTCCTCAAAACACCGGAGCGGTTCGATGGGCGGTTAACCTTTGACATCCAGTTGCTTGACTACAAGGGGGATGATGATTGGGTGGGGCCGGCGATTCTCAAGGCCCATGCCTGTCTCGCGCATGATACGTTCCCGGAAGCAGATCCTGAGTATGAGTATTGCAGGTATCGGGAATCGGTGAAAAAAGTAGAGAATTAAATCACTTTTAAACCAAAGGGGGGAGATTCTTGTCATGGGGGAAAATAATAAAAAAGAGGACAAGTCCCATCGGGGCAATGCATCCCAATTTTTTGTAGCTGGAGAGCTATGTCGGCGTGGTTGGAGCGCCGTAGTTACCTTAGGAAATTGCCCCAACACCGATATTCTCTGTAGCGATAAAGCCGGGACGAAGTTTGCACACATACAAGTCAAAACATTCCGTCCAGGTGACTCGACGTGCAGTGTTGGCGTAAAGGCAGAGAAACAATATCCGAAAAGTTTTTTTTGGATCCTGGCAGGAATTCCTTTGCCATCAACAGATGGTGGATTTGAATACTATGTTATCCCTTGCGTCGAGAATATAGAAAACCCACCGGGCATAAATCGACATTGACGGTATAAGCGCCGTGCTGTTAGTATTAACATGTGAAATTTGCCCGTATTACATTCGATCCAAAAGTTTGCACGGGCAAGCCCTGTATCCGGAATCTGCGATTTCCAGTTTCGCGTCTGCTCGGTTTATTGGCGGCAGGTGAAACGAAAGAATCCATCATGAAAGCCTATCCCTACCTCGAGGACGGAGATATTGCCGAGGCCTTGAACTTTGCCGCTTCTTTGGCTGAAGACGAAACAATCGAAATTACCGATGAAATTTCTCATCGACATGCCTCTCTCTCCTGAGCTGGCCAAATGGCTTCGAGACCAGAAGCACGATGCCGTTCACGCTGTGGAAGTTGGCTTGATGACATCTCCCGATGATCAGATCCTGGATCGCGCTCGCCGTGAAAATCGGACTGTCATTACGGCCGATCTTGACTTTCCAAGACTGTTTGCACAACTGGAAGTGGAAACACCCGGTTTGATTCTTTTCAGAGGGGGAAATTACAGTGAAGAAGAAACACGCATTCTCCTTGCGCGGGTTTTGGATCGTATTAAACCGGCAGAGATCGGCAAGGCAGTCGTTGTGATTGACCGGCATCAAATCAGAAAACGGTTGTTGCCAATCAGAAAATCATAGCCAATCACGCTACGGTCCCTATCATGTCCCGCAGGTGGCACCCGCTTCAGTATTCTAAAGGAGACGCTCCAAATCATTGACCGCGAGTCTTGCGGACAAGACAGCCGATTCGATGGTGGCGGGTAGGCCCGTATCGGTCCAGTCGCCGATGACATAAAGGTTGGCAAAAGGGCTCTTCTGTTTGGGGCGGAATTTTTCGGAGCCGGCTTGCGGGGACAAGGTGGCCTCTCGTTCCTTGTTGACCAGCGAATGAATCAGATGGGCCGAGGCCGAGGCGGGAGCCGCCTCATTCAGTTCCTTTAACGTCATTTCGAGGATTTCTTCCCTCGATTTGTCGACCAGCGAATAGGCGCCGCTCGCCACCCCCATATAATGATACGGCGGATGGCTTACATCATAAATCCGGTTCTTGTTGAAATACCAGTGCACCCGGCGCCCCGCAACTCCGATGAAATCATGAGGAAGAATATCGCGGTCGAACCAGAGATTAATCGACACAATCGGCGATGATTTCAGGAGTTTCAGATTGGCGAAATAGGGCTCCGTTTCGACAAATCCGGGAGGAATCAGGCGCAAAAGGACCGAAAAAGGGACGGCGCTCATGTAATCATCAGCCCTGAAAATTTCGCCCTTGTCGGTTTCCAGCCCCTGAATCCGATCGTTCAGGATGTGTATTTTGGCGATCCCCTCCCCCAGACGGATTTTTTGCCCCCGCAGTTCCAGACAGGCCTGCGCCGGCTTGGCCAGCAACTCATTCAAGTTTTCCTTCGGCAGGATCAGGCGGGAATCCTTTTTGCCCCCCAAAAAACCCTTTACCAGGACCGCCGCCAACATCCGGGCGCCGGCCACATCGGGATCATCGTTCAATACCGCCAGCGTCAGCGGATCCCAGAAGTTGATGCGGGTGTTCTCGGACTGGTTTAAGGCGCCAAGCCAGTCGTTAACCGTTTGGTCGAGGGAAACGCGCGGTTTGCCCTTTTTAAGCCGCCGCAGTTCCCGGCCGAGCCCTAAAAAATGAATTCTTTCCCCCAGCGAAAAAATCGGCATGCGTATCAGGCCGGCAAGGATGTTGAAGGGAGGGGGGAGGTTTAAGGGTTTGAAGTGAACCATCCGGTTGTCTGTTGAAAAAAGGGGGACGTCTGCCGCCTTCTGAAAAAAAAGATGCCGCGTGGCGCCGATATTTTCCAGGAGCTTGAGCGTTTCGTGGTAGGCCCCGATCAGAAGGTGCTGGCCGTTGTCCACCCAGGTATCGGTCTTTCGGTCGAGAAAGGCATACGCCCGGCCGCCCAAAATCGGTTTTTTTTCGAACAAGGTGACGTCAAAGCCCGCCGAGTCCAGAAAGACGGCGGCGCTCAAGCCGGCAAATCCGCCTCCGATGATTCCAACTGATTTTCCATTTTTGGGCATCGACATCTATTACGTAACAATTCAGTCTCGGTGTCTGCTTTCGGTTCCGGCGGAACTCGCGGTCTTTCTAATCGCCACTTGAGTTGCTGATTAGGGCTTAGTTTGTTCCGGTTGGCGATGTTTTTAAGGTGCGCTCAAACAGCCGCCGGAACCTCAAGACATCCACCCGAAACCGAATTGTTACGTCTATCTCAAGCTCAAGTAATGCCGATACAGGATGGGAATGAGAATGGCGATTTTTTCGGCAAAATTCAAGCGCACCCGCGCGTCAAGGACGGGGTAGTTTTTCCGCCTGATTTTTTCGAGGAGGCGGCGATAGACATGTCCCATGATCCGCGCCGCGAGGAGTTTTTTATCCGTGTCGTTTTTAAACTCCGCCATGCCGCTTTCGTAATAGGACAGGGCCCGGCGATACTGAAATTCCATCAGCTGGAAAAAACCGGGACCGGGATTTTTGGCGGCGAGATCGCCGATTCCGACCCGGAATTGATTCAACTCCTCCTGCGGCAGATAGATCCGCCCGGATTCCAGATCGACCCCCACATCGCGGATGATATTGGTCAACTGGAGCGCGATCCCCAGATCCACCGCCGCCTTTTCGCCGGCGGGGGCGTGATACTCGAATATTTTCATGCAGACCAGCCCCACCATCGAGGCGACAAGAGTGCAATATTCATGGAGTTCCCGAAATGTTTCGTATCGCTTTTTGGTGATATCCATCTCGCACCCTTCGATGAGCTTGAGAAAATAGTCGCGGGGAATCCGGAAACGGTCGATGCTGGCCTTTAGTTCCTTGAGGAGGGGGACAATCGTTATCCCCTCATAGGTTTTAACCAGTTCTCGTTTCCACGAATCGAGCAGTTCCTTTTGGCGGCCAGGGTCGGCCTCTTCATCCACCACATCATCCACAACGCGGAAAAAAGCGTATACCCGTTGAATCGCCAGCCTCTTTTCGGGCGGCAGGAAGAAAAAGGAGCTGGAAAAGTTGGAACGGCTCCGCGCCGTGATGGTTTTGGCGTCCTCGGAATTAAGCGCGAAGGGTTTGGTGGCGGAAGACTGAATCATGGCAATGATTATCCAAAAGTCCTTTTTTGCAGGGCGCCGAAGAGAAGGGAGGGGAGGTCCCTCTTTGTCAGCTTCGGCCGGTTTGACAGCATATTGCCGTTTAAGGCCAGAATCTTTTTCAGGATGGTTGCCCCCCCCAGCCAGGTGAGGCGCAATTCAAACCCGAGGCGCCCCGGAATTTTTCCGCAAAGGGACTTGCCCCTGTCGAAAAGATCCTCTGTCCGTTCCACCTGGAAAAGAATCAACCGGCGGAAATTGTCGTTTTCAACCTTTTTTTTAAGCTCCTCCTCCGAGTAACGGAAGCGGACAAAATCCTCGCGCGGGATGTAGATGCGGTCTTTTTCCAGATCGACCGCGACATCCTGCCAGAAATTGGCCAACTGAAGGGCGGTGCAGATGAAATCGGAATATTCCAAAAGGCGGGGGGCCGGAAAGCCGAAGAGATGGAGGATAATCCGGCCGACCGGATTGGCCGAGTGCCTGCAGTAATTGAGCACCTGATCGAATGTTTCGTAGCGCGAAACGACGGTATCCATTTTAAAGGCGGCAAGCAGGTCGGAAAAAAGGGAGACCGGGAGGTTGAATTTGCGGATCGTCTCCCCCAGCGCCGCAAAGACAGGGTGATCGGCCTTGCCCCCGGCGCAATTTTTGAGTTTTTCGTCCCACTCGTTCAACCGGTCGAGGCGCGTTCCCTCGAATTCCTTTTCATCGGCAAAATCGTCCGCCGCGCGGGCAAAAGCGTACACCGCGGCCACAAACGGCCGGTATTTCCGGGGGATGGCGAGCGAGGCGACCGGAAAATTTTCATAGTGGTTTTTGGTGATTTTAAGGCAATATTCGAAGGACATGCTATTTTTTGCCGGTCGGGGATTTCTTTTTTCCCTTCGGCGTTGCCGGTTTGGTGAATCTTAAAATTCCCCGGATCCCTTTTTCCTCCTTGTGAATATACCTTGCCGCCTCGGAGGGGGTGATTTCCTGATGGAGGCCTGATTCCGACTCCTCAAGGAAAAATCCCGCAGGCTTGGGGACAAAAGGACGGGTCAATTTCTTTTTCCTCTGTTCCTTGCGCCGGACCGGATCGGCGTAAATGCCGTCGGCCAGCTTGGAAAAACCCAAATCACGGACATTTCCGAGGGGATCGTAGTCGCCGGGGGCAAGATGGCTCCCCTCTTTCCACTCAAATTCTTTCTTTCTTGGGATCATTTTATTTGGGGCCCGTTCGGCCCGATTGTTGCTACTCGCGTTGATCTATTTCGTCCGCCAAACTTTGTGGCGGACCAAACCCCGCGCTCACCGCGGGGCAAGCCCGACGGTTCGCTTAAAAAAAAAGGCAGTCCACCGGAGGCGGACTGCCTTCTTTATAAGCGAATCGGTTCTATTAAGCAACCTGGTCTTTGAGCCACTTGCCCGCCTTAAACCGGGGGACACGGGCCGCCTTGATTTTAATCTCGGCGCCGGTTTGCGGGTTTCTGCCGACACGGGCCTTTCTTCTTGCCGTGGCGAAGGTTCCAAAGCCGGTCAGGGTGATTTTGTCCCCTCTTTTAAGGCACTTGGCCACGTTTTCGGTGACCGCGTTCAGCGCCTTTTCGGCAAGCGCCTTGGAGCTCTTGCTGTCTCGGGCGATCGAGCTGATCAGTTCTGATTTTGTCATGGTCTACCTCCTTAAGGTGACTTTAAAGATCACCCATCTCCGGAGAAGACTTTAAGAACGCCGGCTCCGGAAATGAGTGCGATGGTTTTAAATATTTCTAAACAGACAACCCGCCGATGTGCATTTTTCAAGCTTTTGCAGTCTATATCGTTATTAATTATCGATTGGATGACGGGAAATGCTGAAAAATTGGGCATCATCGGGGAGTGGCTGATTTTTTACGCGAAGGCATGATAGCTCGCCGCCAAACAATGTCAAGGCGAAAAGAGCGGGCGATGAAATTTTTTGTGTCCGCCGAGACTTGATTTATCGGTATTTGCAGAGTAGGTTCCATCCATGGTTGTCTCCAAAGAAGTTGTCCCCGTCAACATCGAGGAGGAGATGAAAAGTTCCTACCTCGATTACGCCATGAGCGTGATCGTGGGGCGGGCCCTTCCCGACGCGCGCGACGGGCTGAAGCCGGTTCACCGCAGAATCCTCTATGCGATGTTCCGCGAGGGGATTCTCTCCTCCAAACGCTATACCAAGTGCGCCGGCGTCGTCGGCGAGGTCCTCAAGAAATATCATCCCCACGGCGACACGGCGGTCTACGACACGCTGGTCCGGATGGCGCAGGAATGGAACATGCGCTACCCGCTCATCGACGGGCAGGGGAATTTCGGCTCCATCGACGGCGACTCGCCGGCCGCCTATCGCTACACCGAATGTCGCTTGACCCCCTTGGCCGAAGAGACGATGGCCGACATTGATAAAAACACCGTTGATTTTGTCCCCAATTTTGACGACTCCACGACCGAACCGGTTGTCCTCCCCACGCGCGTCCCCAATCTGTTGATCAACGGCTCCGACGGCATTGCCGTCGGCATGGCCACGCGGATTCCACCGCACAATTTGAGCGAAATTGTCGAGGCGCTGGTGAAACTGGTGGAAAACCCGAATCTCCCCGAAGACGAATTGTTGAAAATCGTTCCTGGCCCCGATTTTCCCACCGCCGGTTTTATCTACGGCAGGGAGGGGATCCGCCAAGCCTACCGGACCGGCCGGGGGGTCATCCAGATGCGGGCCCGGACGATCATCGAAAAAATCGCCAAGGGGGAGCGCGAGGCGATTGTCGTCACCGAACTGCCGTATCAGGTGAACAAGGCGCGGTTGATCGAATCGATCGCGGAACTGGTCAACGAGGAAAAAATCGAGGGGATCGGCGATCTGCGCGACGAGTCGGACCGCGAGGGCTTGAGGGTCGTCATCGAGTTAAAAAAGGGGACGGTAGCGGCGGTTGTCCTGAACCAGCTCTACAAGCACACCGCCATGCAATCCTCTTTCGGCATCATCATGCTGGCCATCGTCTCGGGCCAGCCTCGAATTTTTGGCCTCCGCGAGTTTTTAAAAATCTTCATCGAGCACCGCAGGGAGGTCATCACCCGCCGGACCGCCTTTGAACTTTCCGAGGCTTCAAGGCGGGCGCACATTCTTCAGGGCCTGAAAATCGCCGTCGAAAACATCGACCGGGTCATCGAGCTGATCAAGAAATCCCCCAATCCCCCCGATGCCAAAAGGGGGCTGATGGAAAATTTCGAGCTGACCGACATCCAGGCGCAGGCGATCCTCGATCTGCGTCTGCAGAGGCTGACCGGCCTCGAACGCGACAAGATTGTCCAGGAATACGAAGAAGTTTTGGCGCTCATCAAACAGCTTGGCGAAATTCTGGCGAGCGACAAGCTGATCGCCGACCTGATTGTCGCCGAGTTGAACGAGATCAGGCAGAAATACGGCGACAAACGCCGGACCGAAATCGTGGCGGGGGCGGTGGGGGAGTTCGCGGTGGAGGACTTGATCCAGGAGGAGGACATGGTGGTCACCGTGTCGCATCTTGGCTACATCAAGCGGAATCCCATCAGCCTCTACCGGGCGCAAAGGCGCGGCGGACGCGGAAAAACAGGCATGACGACGCGCGAGGAGGATTTTGTCGAGCAACTTTTTGTCGCCTCCACGCACAGTTATATTTTGATCTTCACCAGCCGGGGAAGGGTTCACTGGCTCAAAGTCCATGAGATTCCGCAGGCGGGGCGCGCCACGCGGGGGAAGGCCATTTCCAATCTTATCGCTCTCGAGCCGGATGAAAAGCCGGCCACAATTCTCCCGGTAAAGGACTTCGATGAAGGTAAATATGTCTTTTTTGTCACCCGCAACGGGACGGTCAAAAAAACCGCCCTGCCGGCCTATGCCAATCCGCGGGCCGGCGGGATCATCGCCATCACCATCGAACCGGGCGACGAACTGGTCGGCGTGACCCTCTCCGACGGCACGCGCGACATTCTTTTGAGCACCTCCGAGGGGCAGACCATCCGGTTTAAGGAGGAAGAGGTGCGGCCGATGGGGCGGGCGGCGGGAGGGGTGCGCGGCATTTCTTTGTCTGAAAAGGATCGGGTCGTGGGGATGAGTCTGGTGAATGTGGGGGCGACCATTCTCACCGTCTCCGAAAAAGGGTACGGGAAGCGGACCGACACCGGCGAATACCGCATTCAGGGGCGCGGCGGAAGCGGCATCATCACCATGAAGACCTCCGAAAAGACCGGCCTCGTCATCGCCACCCTGCAGGTGCTTGAATCGGACGATGCAATGCTCATCACCGATCTGGGAAAGATCATCCGCATCCATGTCCGGCAGATTTCCACCATGGGGCGAAACACCCAGGGGGTGCGCCTCATCCAGTGCGAACCGGGCGAGAAGGTGGTCTCTGCGGCCACCCTTGTGGAGAAGGAGGAGGAGAATGGGGAAGGGGGCGAGGAAATTCCAAATTCCAAAGGCCAAATTCCAAATGGTTCGAAAAGCTCACCATGAGCAAAATACTCGGAATTTTTCTTGTTCTTTTTATTTTTGGGTCATGTCAATCCGGTTGCGGCGACAACGGCACAACCCCGGATACCGTAACCGTGATTACCCGCTCCGGTTCCACCGAATTTGCCGTTGAAATCGCCGACACGGCCGCCGAAAGGGCGACCGGCCTCATGAACCGCACCGACTTGAGCGACCGGGACGGGATGCTTTTTATTTTCGACGAAAACACGCTGACCTCGTTTTGGATGAAGGACACGCCGCTCTCGCTCGACATTATTTTCATCGACGAAAACCACCGAATCATTTATGTGGCGGAAAACACCGAACCTTTTTCCGAAGAGCTGATCACGCCGACTTCGGTGTTTCGCTACGTGCTCGAAGTGAAGGCCGGTTTTGCCGATGAAAGCGGGGTAGAGACGGGCGATCGAGTAAGTTTGAATATATAATATGCCGGAACTCGTTGTCTCCAAACAGGGAAGAACGGTCTTCCGCGTCCCGTTTACGGGGGCGCGGTTTGCCATCGGCCGGTCGCCGCAGAACGATCTGGTCCTCCCCGATGAGAGTGTCTCCCGCGACCATGCGGTCATTACCTGTGAGGACAAGGCCTGGTTTGTCGAAAACCGCGGCAAGGGGGGGACTGTTCTCGGCAAAAAACCGGTCCAGAAGGCAAAACTCTCAAGCGGCCAGAAAATCCGGATCGGCGACTGGGGGCTTTTGTTTGTCCTCAAGTCGCGGCAGGACCGGGAGTTCGACCGCGAGGTGGAGACCTGCATCACCCGGATCTCGGACCGACCGGACACGCGGATTTTAAAATTCGATCCGAAAAAGGACAAATTTATCGTCAGCAAACCCTGTCTGGTCATCACCCAAAAGGGGGGGGAGGCCCGGCGGGTCGATCTGCCGTCATCGAAGGTAGTCCTCGGGTCAAACGCCTCCTGCGACATCGTCATCGACGATGAATACGTCTCCGGCCGTCACTGCCGGATTGTCCCCGACGGCGGCGGCTTTTTTTTGGAGGATCTCAATTCCACCAATGGCACCTGGGTCGGCGAGGTGCGCATCAACCGCGCCGCCTTGAAGCGCCCGATCGAGTTTGTCATCGGCAAAACCCGCGTCCGGTTCGACGACGCCGGCGCGGATGAAGCGGTGCTTCCGATGGACCAAAACCATTTCTGCGGCCTGGTGGGGCAGACCGAATCGATGCGCCTCCTTTTTAGCCGGATCGCCCGCGTGGCGCCAACCGACCAGACCGTTCTCGTTTACGGCGAAACGGGGAGCGGCAAGGAGTTGGTTGCGCGGGCCATCCATGAGCTTTCACCCCGCCGGGACAAGCCGTATGTGATTTTAAACTGCGGGGCCATTTCGGTCCATCTGATTGAAAGTGAACTTTTCGGGCATGAAAAAGGGGCCTTTACGGGGGCTGTCGCCCGGCGGGCCGGCGCCTTCGAGCAGGCCAACAACGGAACGCTCTTTCTGGATGAAATTGGGGAACTCCCCTTGGAACTCCAGCCGAAACTCTTAAGGGTTTTGGAAAACAGGGCCATCCGGCGGGTGGGAGGGGATGAGGAAATTCCGGTGGATGTCCGGATTGTCGCCGCCACGCACAAAAACCTCTCCGAGCAGGTAAAAAAGGGGACCTTCCGGGAGGATTTGTTTTTTCGCCTTTTTGTCATCCCTCTGTCGGTTCCCCCTCTCAAGGACCGCAAGGACGATGTTCCCCTTCTGGCCGATTATTTTCTCCGTCAGGCATCTCCCCAATCGCCCCTTTCCCTTTCACCCGAGGTTTTAAGCAAGCTGGCCGCCTATTCGTGGCCCGGAAACGTTCGTGAACTCAAAAATGTGGTCTTGCGGAGCCTCGTTTTTTGCGACGGTCCGGTCATCAGACCGGAGCATATAGAGCTTATCGGCGGCGATCCGGGGAGGGAGGCGGAACGGATGAGCCTCGATCGGGTGGAAAAATACAAAATTCTGGAGGCGCTGGAAAAGACCGGCGGGAACAAGGCGCAAACGGCCGATCTTTTAGGAATTGCCAAATCGACCCTCTTCAAGAAATTGAAAGATTACGGGATTGGGGAATAGCTACCCCAACTCTCATGAGTTGCGCATTTTGCGAAGAAGTTTGCGAACCATTTGAAGGTCCGTTCAGACCATTTGGTTGGCGCTGTGCCCGCCACGCATTATTGGAGGGGCCCTGCCGCCTTACGCCCCGACCTTTGTGACATTTTGCGCCTGCGGCCCTTTGGGCCCTTCGGTGAGGTCGAATTCAACTTCTTGCCCTTCGGCGAGAGACTTGTAGCCTTCCCCGGCGATGGCGGAATAGTGGACAAAAACATCCTTGCCCCCATCCTGCTCAATGAAGCCAAAACCCTTGGCATCGTTAAACCACTTAACGCGTCCTTTCGTGCGAGCCATATTTCCAATTCTCCTTCTTTGATGATTGTTGCTTTAAAACCGGCAAACAACTGCCGGATGGCGGAGTAGTATTATGGGCCGGCCCCTTTGTCAAACACGAAAACCGTCTCCTCGGGATAAACCAACCCCAGTGATTTACGGGCCAGATGTTCGATGACTTTCAGGTCCTTGAGGCTTTTCTGCTCCTGACGCAGTGCAATTCGGACGCCAGTTCCTGCTTGATCCGTTTGAGCTGGATCAATCGGACGAGGCCGTCCTGACCGGTGACGGTGAAGACCAGAAAAATGAAAAAAATAGCGACAGCCAGTCCGTAAAAAAAGAAATTGGTGTCGCGTTTTTCGATTAACTTCATTTTAGCGGGTTGACAAACTTGTCTTTTATGTCATCCCCGCGAAAGCGGGGATCCAGAAGTGATTGAAAAAACTGGATTCCCGCCTGCGCGGGAATGACAATTAAGCGAACAAATTTCTCGTTCCATCCTCTGCGGGGGGCTGTTTGTTGAAGTGCGTAAACGCACTGCGGGTTGCAACCCGCCCCCGCGGGGTCCTGTCGATGAAACCCTGGCTTAAAAGATACGGTTCGTAGACATCCTCGAGCGTATCCTTTTGCTCGTGAATCGAACTGGCCAGCGCCTCGATGCCCACGGGGCCCCCCTTGAATTTTTCAATGATGGTCAGCATAATTTTCCGGTCCATCGCGTCAAACCCCATTTCGTCGACCTCCAGAAGTTTAAGCCCGTTTTGAGCCTCGTTAAGATCGATGGCCCCGTTCCCCTTCACTTGGGCATAATCGCGGACGCGGCGCAAAAGGCGGTTGACAATCCGTGGCGTGCCGCGCGAACGGGCGGCGATCTCCATGGCGCCCTCGTCATCGACGGGAATGCCGAGAATGCCGGCCGAACGGGCGAGGATTTTTTTCAGTTCATCCGGCTCGTAGAAGTTGAGGCGCTCCACAATCCCGAAACGGTCGCGCAAAGGGGAGGTGAGAAGCCCCGCCCGTGTCGTGGCCCCCACCAGGGTGAAGCGGGGAAGAGTGAGTTTGATCGATTTTGCGCTCGGCCCCTGGCCGATCAGGATATCGAGCTGGTAATCCTCCATTGCCGGATAGAGGATCTCCTCCACAATCGGATTCAGGCGGTGAATCTCGTCGATGAACAAAACCGAATTGGGTTCGAGGTTGGTGAGAATGGCCGCGAGGTCTCCCGCCCGCTCCAGCACCGGTCCGGAGGTGGCCTTGATCGGCGCCTCCATCTCCCTCGCGATAATATGGGCCAGAGAGGTTTTTCCCAAACCGGGAGGCCCGCAGAAGAGGCAGTGGTCAAGCACCTCCCCCCGTTTTTTCGCCGCGGAAATGAAAATGGCGAGTTTTTCCTTGACCTTTTCCTGGCCGATATACTCCGAGAGATTCCGGGGGCGGAGGGAGAAGTCGAAGGCCCGGTCATCATCGGTCGATTCGAGGTGCAAATCTGTATTGGTTCTTTGTGCCATTTTATCTTGCCAGTACCCCCAGCGATTCCTTCAGGACGTTTTCAAGACTGGAATCGGGACGGATTTTTATCTGTCCCAACGCCCTTTCGGCAACGACGCGATGATAACCAAGATTGACAAGCGCCGAAAGGGCCTCTTCCCAGGTTTTTCCATTGCCCGTTGCCGTCGGAGCCGGGCTTGAAGCGGCAAAAGTCGAAGAGAGCGGCCCCAGCTTGTCGCGGAGCTCGATGATCAGCCTTTCCGCCGTTTTTCTGCCGATGCCGTTGATGGCGGTCAATTTGACGAGATTGTCGCGGGCGATGGCCTCCATCAGTTCATGCACCGGAAGACCGGAAAGGATCGTGAGCGCCAGCTTTGGCCCGATGCCCGAAACGCCGATCAGTTTTTTGAAGACATTTTTTTCATGAAGATCGGAGAAGCCGAACAAGGCCAAAGCCCCTTCCGCGACATGGGTATAAATCTGGAGGATGACCGGCGACCCCGTCTCCGGCAGACGATAGAACGTGGTCAGGGGGACAGTCACGTCGTAGCCAACGCCGTTGATGTCGATTGTCAACCCGTCGGGGGATTTATGGGAAAGGATGCCTTTTAACTGGGAGATCATTTTTTCGTGTTTACGTTCATACGTTCATACGTTTAATACGTTAAAAACGTAAGCACGTACAAAACGTAAGCACGTTTTTAGCCTTTAATCTGCATCGTATTCGCGTGACAAATCGCCACCGCCAGGGCGTCGGAGGCGTTTTCTTCCGCCATCTGCGGAAGGTTCAACAGAACCCTGATCATTTTTTGCACCTGCTCTTTCGAGGCCCCGCCATAGCCGACAATCGCCTGTTTTACCTGCAACGGGGTGTATTCGAAAACGGGAGTCCGGAGAAGAGAGGCGGAGACCAGCGCCACCCCGCGGGCGTGCCCCAATTTTAGAGTGCTTTTGACATTTTTGGAATAGAAAATATTTTCCACCGCCACGGCGGCGGGGCGGAAGTCTTTGATGAGCGACTGGATCTTTTCGAAGATGAGCACCAGGCGCCCTTCAAAAGAGGGGGCCTCGGCGCAATAAATGGCGCCGTTTTCGATGTGTCTGACTTCGTTGTTTTTTTGTTTTTCAACCAGGCCAAATCCGGTGATACGGCTTCCAGGATCGATTCCCAGGATGATCATTTTACTTGGGGCCCTTTCGGCCCGTTTGATGCTACTCGCGTTTATCTATTTCGGGCCTCAAACCCGCCTGCCAATCCGGCGGGCAGGTGGCCCCAAACCCCGCGCTCACCACGGGCAAAGCCCGATGGTTCGCTTAAAAGACAGTCAAGCTACCGACAGTTTTTCGAGGATTTGGGCGGGGATGTCGAAATTGGCGTAAACCTTTTGCACATCGTCGTGTTCCTCGAGCGCCTCCATGAGCCGTAGCATCTTGGCGGCGGTATCTTCGGCCTCGATGCGGATTGTGTTTTTGGGAATCATGGAAATTTCGGCCGAGAGGGGCTTGAAGGCGGCTTTTTCGAGCGCCTCTTTCACCTTTTCAAAGTCGGCGGGCGATGTCACAACGTCCCAGGAATCCTCGGCATCTTGAATGTCTTCGGCGCCGGCGTCGAGGGCCGCCTCCATCAGTTTATCTTCGATAACCGTTTTTTTGTCGAAATTCAGAACCCCCTTTTTTTCAAACATCCAGCCGACGGAGCCCGACTCCCCCATGTTGCCGCCGTTTTTGGAAAAAAGGTTCCGGATTTCGGCCACGGTCCGGTTTTTGTTGTCGGTGAGTGAGGTAACCAGCATTGCGACCCCTGCCGGTCCATAGCCCTCATAGGTCACCTCTTCATAATTGACCCCTTCGAGCTCTCCCGTCCCTTTTTTTATCGCCCGTTCGATGTTGTCGCCCGGCATACTGCCCGCCTTGGCGATGGCGATGGCGGTGCGAAGCCGCGGGTTTCCGGATGGATCGCCGCCCCCCGCCCGGGCGGCCACGGTGATTTCCTTGATGAGCTTAGTGAAAAGCTGACCCCGCTTGGCATCCGCCGCCCCTTTTTTCCGTTTAATCGTCGCCCATTTCGAGTGTCCCGACATATGACTTGTGACCTGTCTACCACAGGGTTTTACAGATTGCCAAGGCGGTTTTTTGGGCTTGTCAGGGAAAAGCCGCCAAAAAGCGCGGGGCAGAAGCGATATTCAAAGGACCTCTTTGAACCAGTCGCGTTGCTTCTCCGTTTCTCACGATCTGGCAGGCGCCCTTTTGGGGCTTCAACCGTTCCAGAAAATAAAGGAGAGAACGGTCCGATTCCGTTTCCGACAGTTTTGCCTCAACAAGAAGATACGGCCTGTTTTTGCTGGTAATCACGAAATCGACCTCCCGCTTTTCCTTGTCCCTGACGTAGTGCAGATTGAATTGTCCGTAGCCTGCGTCGGTCCAGATGAGGCAGGCCTTCAACAGATGAACTGCCATCATATTTTCGAACCGTTTTGACGGATCTTCCAAAACCGACCAGTCGAAAAAATAAACCTTCTCCTCGCGCCTTAAAGCGCGGTCGAGCCGGGCGCTGTAGGGGCGCAGGCAAAACAGGTAATAGAGCCGCTCCAGCGATTTGATCCAGTTTTGCGCCGTTTTAAAATTAACCCCGAGGCTTTCGCGGAGGGCATTGATCGAGAGGGGAGAGCCGATGCGTTCGGGAAGGAGATGGATCATCGATTCCACCAGTCCCAGCTCCCGCACCTGGGTCAAATCCCTCAAGTCTTCGCGCAAGACCAGCTGGCGATGGTCGTTTTGCCATTGGACGAGCTTGCGGTCGTCGGCGGCGAAAAAGGGCTCCGGAAATCCGCCGAACTTCCAGAGGGTTTCGAAGTAGTCCGTGGCGGGAGAAGGCAAAGAATCAAAAAACCGGCCCAAACAATCGTCCGGAGAGGGAGGGGGGCCATCGCGTTTCAAAAGCTCCCCGACGGAAAACGGCAGGAGGTGAAAAAGGTGGTATCGCCCAAAGAGGGAATCGCCCCCCCTTTGATAGACATCCAGCCGACCGCTTCCGGTGACCAGCACTTCCACGCGCCTGCGGTTGGCGTCGAAGAGCCCTTTTAAAAACCGCTTCCACCTCGGATATTTGTGAATTTCATCCAAAACAATCCGCTGGGGCGGAGTGTCGGGAGGGGCCTGCCAGAAATAGACCGGATCCTTCAGGATCATTTTCTTGTGGGTTTCGATATCCCAGTTGTAATAGCCTTCATCCCCGGGGCCTCCGGCCAGCATGGCTTGGGCCAAGGTGGTTTTGCCCACCTGACGGGGCCCGGCAATAAAGGCCATCTTCCGGTCATCGGTTAATGTGGCTTCCACTTCCGGTTTGATGGAGCGCATATCCTGTATGATTTTTAGTTTACATGGAACTACAAAAAAGTCACGACTTTTTTGTAGGGTGCTATAAAGGCAAAGATGCAGAGATTTGTTTCCGAATCTTCAACGCCCGCAGGGGGTCGTCGGTGATAATCGCATCCACCCCCCTCGTAAACCACCGGCGCAGTTCATTCTCCTTGTTCACCGTCCAGATCCATATTTTCTTTTCCAGCTTCGCGAATTCCTCAAGATGCCCGTTGGCGGCCCATTCGTGTTCCAAGTTGACGGAATAAACATGGCAAAGGCGTGTCCAGAAATGGCGACGGGCAAACCACTGCGGCGGCCAGATCAGATGCCCGGTCCGGACGCGGCGGTTCATCCGGCAAATGCGCCAAAGATGCAGAGGGTTGAACGACGAAATGATCACACGGTCTTCCAGATGGAACCGGCAAACAAGATCGAGCACCGCCTTCTCGATGCCGTTGGTAAAATAGCCGGTCGATTTTATTTCGACATTGATGACCGAAAATTTTTGTCCAAACTGCTCGAAGACCTCGCGCAAGGTGGGGATCGTTTGATTTTGCGGCAGGACGATTTTTTTGAGGATCTCCCACTTTGTCGCGCGGATGGGGAGGGTCCGCTCGGCCGCATCCGATATCCGGTCGTCATGATAGACCACAACCGTGCCGTCGGCGGTCCGGTGGACATCCAGCTCAATCCCGTCAGCCCCCTGTTCATGGGCCTTTTGAAAGGCCAGAAGGGTGTTTTCCGGTGCATGGGCGCGGGAGCCGCGATGGGCGATGACAAGGGTCATATTTCAAAAGGCAAGGGCCAAAACCGAGCTGATCGCGTGAATCGCCGCCGTTTCGGCCCGAAGCGTCAAAGGCCCAAGGGTGGCCGGTAGAAAGCCAAGTCGAAGCGACGTTTGGATTTCCTCTTCTTCCCACCCCCCTTCCGGCCCGATCCAGAGGCCGTAGGGGGGGCTTACATCGTACTTTTTCAGGAGATTACGGACGGTCTCGCGATCCCCGCTTTCCCTGAAAATAAAATGGGACATCGACTTTTGCAATCGCTCCATCAGTCCGTCAACCGGCAGAGGTTCCACCAGGTTTAAAGCCGCAAGACGGCCGCACTGTTTTGCCGACTCGAAGGCAATCGTCCGCAGGCGCTTCCACTTTTGGGGGGAAATTTCCCGGACGATTGATCTTTTTGGGATCACAAAATGAACCGACTCGATGTTCAGCTCAACCGCCTTTTGCACCACAAACTCCATCTTTTCGGCCTTTAAAAGAGCGAGAAAGAGATGCACCGGACAAGGAAGGGGGGGAGCCGGAAGGGGGCGTTCCACCTGAAGGGTGACGCCGTTTTCAACCTCCACCACCCGCGCCTCAAAAAGATTTCCCTCTCTGTCGGTGATGCGCAAAAGCTCTCTGGGGGCGGCTCGCAGGACATGCGTCAAATGATGGGCCTCTCTCCCGGCAAGGGTGAAGAGCCCTTTGTCGATTTCCGATCGTCTGACCTGAAAGGTGGGCATGAATTTTATTTAAATCTATCATTGTGTCGGCTATGATGAAACAGATTTTATGACAATGGAACGCCACCCCACCGAGTGGGAACAAAACTATCGCCGTCAGCCTCTGCAGGCGTTTGTCCTGACGGCCAAGGAAATTGTCGTCTCCCCGGTTTTGTTTTTTAAGCATCTTAAGGTCAGTGATCGTCTCTTCCCGGTTGCGGTCTATACTGTTATCGCCCAGACCGTCGGGGCTTTGGTTCTCGTTGGGTATCAGGCCCTTTTTGTCTTTTTAGAGCCGGCGATTTTTGGGGCTCTTTTTCAATCGATTCGGGTCGGGGATTTTGCCTCCGGCCTTGTGATCCCCCTTGTGTTGGGGGCGATTGTTCTTCTCGTGCCGATTTTTTCGCTTATCGGTGTTTTCGTGTCCGCCGCCATCAATCATTTTTTTCTCTGGATCTTGAAGGGGACAAAAAACGGCTTCAACGCCACACTCCAAGCCGTCTCATACGCCGCCACCGCCCAGCTTTTTGTGATCATCCCGATTGTCGGGGGGTTGGCGGGGATCTACCAGATGATCCTTTTGGCCATCGGCCTCAAGGAACTGCACGACTGCCCCTGGTGGAAGAGTATTCTGACGGTCCTGATCCCGGTTATTGTCTGTTGTCTGGGGTTTGTCTTTTTCATCGGGGTTTTGCTGGCGGTTTTGGTCCCATTGATCCTCAAAGCCGCCCATCAGGTGGTGTGATTTCTATGACCTTCGTTATCGGCATCGATGTCGGCGGAACGCATCTTCGGATGGCGCTGGTTGACCGGAAAGGGAAAGTTTCCGGCGCGAGAAAGGCGCTTGTCGGCTCGCATCGCAAACCGGAAGAAATTGTTTCCCTGATCGAGAGGGAAATTTTATCCCTCGAAAAAGGGGCGGGGATCAAGGCGTCGGGTATTGGTGTGGGGCTTCCTGGAATTGTTTCGGCGGATGAAGGGATTGTCTACGCCTCTCCCCATTACCCGCAATGGAAGGATGTCGATTTTCAACGGCGGATCGAAGAGGGGCTGAATCGGCCCGTTGTCGTCGACAATGATGCCAATCTCATTGCCGTGGGGGAGCATTGGTTGGGGGTGGTGCGGGACTGGCCCGATTTTTTAATGCTGACCCTCGGCACCGGCATCGGAGGGGCAATCGTGATTGACGGCCGGATCTATCACGGTCCGTGCGGATTTGCCGGCGAGTTCGGCCACATGGTCATCGATGCGGAAGGGCCCTTCTGTACCTGCGGCTCCCGGGGTTGTTTTGAAACCTTCATGTCGGCGACGGCGCTCAACCGGATGGTCCGGCAAGCGGTTGCCGACGACGAAATCCCCGGATCAGCCGGTCTTCACCTTTTGCTCGAGGCGGACCCTTCCACAGTCGCGGGAAAACTGGCGGATGAGGCAAAAAAGGGGAACGAGGCGGCGCGGGGAATCTTAAACCGGATGGGCTATTATCTCGGAATCGGGCTGGCCTCGCTCACCAATGTGACCGGCATCGACCGGATCGTTCTGGGAGGGGGGCTGATCTTTTCGTCCGACCTTTGGCTCCCCCCCGCCAAAGAAGAACTCTCGCGCCGAACCTATGCCGTTACCGCTTCCCGCGTGGAGATCCGCCTCTCTCAATTGGGGGATTCTGCGGGAATACTGGGGGCGGCAAGCCGTGCATTCTCAAAACTTGCCTCCACGGCCTGATACTCTTCAATCCGTGGCTTGGCAAAACCTCTCAACCTTAAATTTGCCAGGATTTCTCTTCCCTCCAGCGAATTGGGAAGAGACAAAAGGGCGGAGGCGAGTTTTTCTTTTTCCTCTTCGGGGATGGGTGTGAACAAAACAACCGGAGAGGCGGGAACCAGCGGCGAGGAATAGATGAGTCTTAAATCCTTCACCCAGTCGAGACTCGGGGCCGAGCCCCTTAATTTTTTCAGCGACGCATATTCAAAATTATCCAGAAGCGCGAATCCCGGAGTTTCCCCCGCGGCTATTTTTTTCAGCTCGCTTAAGAGGTTTTGTGCCGTCCGCAATTTAAAATCGGCCTGAAATTCGGCGGGGATGTTGGTCATCAAAATCGATTTGAAAAAAACCGGATCCACCGGCCGCGAGGCGTAGGCAACCGGCGCCCTGGCCGGCTCGATGATTTCCGGATTTGCCGCCGTGGTCATAAAAAAATACCGCTCCCTCGGGTTGTTGGAGGCGGCAGGAAGGGTGGACAGGATGATTTCCATCGGGACGCTTTTTTTCCAGGTGAGCCAGGTTTCAAGGCTCACAATTCCCACTTGGGTCTTCCCCGACTTGACCGCCGACAGCCCCGTCTCCAGTGTCGGGTAGTAGGCCCCTGTCAGGGCGGGCCCCCCGTTTTTTTGGACGTGATCGAAAAAACGGTCAAGAATCGGCTGGGCGTCCGCCGATGATCCTTCACCGCCGGGATAGATGAAGGCTATGGTGAGTTTGTCTTGGCTGAAGGCGGGAGGGGACAGGAAGAGGAGAAAGAGGAAGAGAAGGGACTCTCCTTTATTTGTTTTTTGCGCGTTCAAGATATTCTCCCGTCGCCGGGTTGATGGTGATGCGGTCGCCCGCCTCGACGAACTGGGGTACTTTGACAGCAACCCCCGTTTCGATCTTGGCGTTTTTGTACGAGGCGGAGGCGGTGGCGGTTTTCATTCCCGGCTCGGCCTCCGTCACGGTGAAATCCATGGCCGGGGGGAGGGCGATGCCGATGGGGCTTTCTTCAAAGAAGGTGACTTTTACCTGTGCGTCGGGGAGAAGATAGTTGGCCGCCTCGCCGACCAGGTCTTTGGAGAGATGGACCTGCTCGTAGTTTTCGTTGTCCATGAAGTTGTAAAAATCGCCGTCGACGTAAAGAAACTGCATCGCCCGCTCGCGAAGCGAAACGCGGTCGAGCATTTCGGTGGAGGAAAAGCGGAATTCCTTCTGGACGCCATCCTTGACGCCTCTCATCTTGGCCTGGATAAAGGCGCGAAGGTTTCCCGGCGTTTTGTGGACCGATTCAAGGCAAAGCCACAGTTTTCCATCATGTTGAATGATGTTCCCGGGACGCAGTTGATTGGCGGATATGGACACAGCGAAGGGGATTTACGGGTTCTATGGCCGATTGTCAAGCCGGTGAGACCCCCGCTTTTCGATACCATTCAACGAACTTTTTAATTCCCTCCCGAATCGGGGTCCGGGGGTTATAACCGAGAATGTTCTTCGATTTGGCGACGTCGGCGTAAGTGATCGGCACATCCCCCGGCTGGGGAGGAAGAAACTCCTTTTTGGCCGTAATACCCGTAGCCTCTTCCAAGAGCTTGATCAGTTCCAAAACGCTGGTCGTCGCCGATTCGCCGAGGTTGAAGATGTCGTATTTCGGCCTATCCGTCTTTTTAAGGCACCAGTCGATGCTTTTCACCACGCCATCGATGATGTCGTCGATATAGGTAAAGTCACGGGCGAATGATCCGTCGCCGTAGATGGGAATCGATTTGCCCTGGAACATCAACTCGGTGAATTTGCGAATCGCCAGATCGGGGCGCTGACGCGGACCATAGACGGTAAAAAAACGAAGGCAGGCGATATTCATTCGATAGAGGAGGTGATAGACATGACAGGTCAGCTCACCGGCCCGCTTGGTTGCCGCATACGGAGAGTAGGGAAGAAGGACGGGGTCCGATTCGACAAAGGGGATTTTTTTATTGAGGCCATAGACGGAAGAAGAAGAACCGAAGATGAAATTTTTAACCCCCGCTTTTTTACAGGCCTCCAACAGGTTCACAGTGCCGAGACCGTTGACCCGTTCGTATAAAACGGGATTTTGGATCGACGGCCGGACCCCAGCCATGGCCGCCAGATGAATGATGCTCTCGATTTTGTGCTCGGTAAAAAGACTCTCCAGCATAGCGGTATCGCAAATATCACCGGAGTAGCACTGGAAAAAGTTTTTAGTTTTTTCGGCTGTTTTTTTGATCTCTTCCAGATTTTGCCGCTTCAACGCCGGTGAATAGAAATCGTTGAAATTATCGATGCCGATAACACGATGAGAGGCGCGAAGGAGCGTTTCGCAAAGATGGGAGCCGATAAATCCGGCGGCTCCCGTAACAAGCACGTTCATAAGGCGGGATTACCAAAGCAGTTGTCTCACTGCAACCAATTTGGTAGGGCTTCCTCTCCCTATGGAAAACAGAAAAGATCTCGATCTTTCGGTGATCGTTCCGTTCTACAACGAGGCGGAAAACATTGCCGAGGCTTGCCGGCGGATCTCCGAAGTTGTTTTGAAACTGGGCATCTCGTACGAGATTATTTTCGTCGATGACGGGTCCTCCGACCGCGGTTTCGAGATCCTTCGAACATTGGCCGAAAAAGATGCCCATCTCAAAATCATCCGCTTTACCCGCAATTTCGGCCAGACGGCCGCCATGTCGGCGGGATTCAAAGAGGCGCGGGGGCGCGTCTACCTTACCATGGATGCCGACAACCAGAACGATCCACACGATATCCCGGCCCTGCTGGAAAAAATGAAAGAGGGTTACGGCTGTGTTTCGGGCTGGCGAAAAAAACGCAAGGATTCCCTCATCACCCGTCGCCTCCCTTCCTGGCTTGCCAATTCCCTCATCTCCCGGATCACCGGCTGTCGGTTGAAAGATTACGGATGCACCCTCAAGGTCTACGAGGCCCGTTTTGTGGACAGTTTTACCCTTTACGGCCAGATGCACCGTTTTATTCCGGCTTATGCCAGACTGGCCGGGGCAAGGATCACCGAAATCGCCGTCAACCATTTTCCGCGGACAAAGGGAAAATCGAAATACGGCTTGAGCCGAACATTCAAGGTTCTGCTTGATCTTCTGACCGTCAAGTTTCTTGGCTCGTTTGCCACGACGCCCCTCTACCTCTTCGGCGGCATGGGGTTCTTGCTCAATGGGGCGGCCGTTCTTCTGGGAGTTTTCGTGCTATACCAGAAATATGCCGATCATGTTTTTGCCCACCGGAATCCCCTGCTCCTCTTGGCTGTCTTTCTTTCGGTGGTGGGCATCCTCTCCGTCATGATGGGGCTGATCGCCGAACTGCTGGTGCGGACCTATCACGAGTCGCAGGGAAAGCCGGTTTATCTGGTGCAGGAGAGGGTGAATTTTTAATGTGTGGTATCACGGGCATTCTACACAAGTACGACCGTCCTGTTGATCTTGCCATCCTGCAAAAAATGAACCGCCGTCTCGCCCACCGCGGTCCCGACGACGAAGGCTATTTTGTGGAGGGGTCTGTCGGCCTGGGCCACCGGCGCCTCTCCATCATCGATCTTTCCTCGGGGCATCAGCCGATGCAGACCCCCGACAAACGGTACACGATTGTTTTCAACGGGGAGATTTACAATTTTTTGGAAATCCGTTCGGATCTGGAAAAACAGGGGGTCCTGTTTCAGACTCATTCCGATACCGAAGTTCTCCTGACGCTTTATGCGATGGAGGGAAAAAAATGTCTTAAGCGGCTCAATGGAATGTTCTCGTTTGCCGTCTGGGACAACAAGGAGCGAAGGCTCTTTGCCGCGTGTGACCGGATGGGGAAAAAGCCGTTCTACTACTGGGATGCGCCCTCCCACTTCGCCTTTGCCTCCGAATGCAAGGCCTTTCAGGGGCATCCCGATTTTAAATCCGAAGCGGATCAGGAAGCCTTAAGCCACTATTTTCAGTACGAATATGTCCCCGCTCCCTATTCCATTTTCCGCGGCGTGAGGAAATTACCGGCCGGGCATTCTCTTGTTTACGATCAAACGGGTCTGACGATCAAACCATACTGGGATGTCCCCCTCTCCGACGAGAAGTGTGAAGTCGGAGAGGCCGAGGCCTGTGAAAAAATCATGAAACTTCTCGATCGCGCCGTCGAATACCGGATGATCAGCGACGTCCCGCTCGGGGTCTTCCTCTCCGGAGGAATCGACTCCTCCGCCGTCGTGGGCCTCATGGCGCGCCATCGAAGCGGAAAAGACATCAAGACCTTTTCCATCAATTTCGACGAACCGTCGTTTGACGAATCGGCCTATTCGTCTTTTGTCGCCAAACATTTTTCTACCGACCATCACTTTCAGACCTTGAGTGCTCAAAAGTTGATTGACATCCTTCCCGAGGTGGCGGGATTTTTGGATGAGCCGTTTGCCGATTATTCGGTTATTCCCACCTATCTGCTCTCCCGATTCACCCGTCAAACGGTGACGGTGGTGCTGGGGGGGGACGGAGGGGATGAACTGTTTGCCGGTTATCCCACGTTTTACGCCGATCGCATGGCCCGCTGGTTTACGCGTTTGCCGCAAATGGCGCAACGTGCGGTGACACGCGTCGCCAATGCACTCCCGGTCTCGCGGAAAGATATGAGTTTGGAATTTATGGCAAAGCAGTTTCTCTACGGCGCCTGTTTTCCGCCGGTCATCCGGAATCAGGTCTGGCTGGGGGCGTTTCATCAGGAGGAACAGGATGAATTGTTTTTGAATCAAAATATCTCCCGAAATCCTTTACGGCTGGTGGACGATGTCATGAAAAACTGCCGTTCATCCCATCCCGGCGACCGGGTCCTCTATTTCTATCAGAAATTTTATCTGTGCGGCGACATCCTGGTCAAAACCGACCGGGCCTCGATGGCCGCCTCCCTGGAGGTGCGGGCGCCGTTTCTGGATATCAATCTTATCGAATACGTCTCGAAACTTCCCTTCGAAATGAAACTGAAGGGGCGCGCGACAAAATATATTCTCAAAAAAGCGCTTGAAAAGGTTCTTCCTTCCCCCATCATTCACCGGAAAAAGAAGGGCTTTGGCATTCCAATTGCCCTCTGGCTTCGCCGGGAATTGAAGGGAATGCTCACCTCGCTTTTGAACCGTGAAAAGATAAAAGAAGAGGGGATTTTCAACGCCGATTATATCGACCGGCTTGTCGCGGGGCATCTTTCCGGAAAAAAGAACAACCGAAAGCCGCTTTTTTCCCTTTTGATGTTCCAGTTGTGGCGGGAGAATTTTTTTTAGCGGGGCTACGGCAGTTGATTACGCCGCCTTCTTGAGGGTCTTGGAGAGGAGATGTTTGATCAAGGCCTGATAGGGAATATCCTCGGCGCTGGCTTTGGCGCGCAATTCATTCAGCAGGGAGGTAGGCAGACGAATTGAAATCACCTGCGTGGGAGGCGCCGGAGGGAGTTTTAGCCCCAGTTCCTTGAGGGAAAGATTTTTTGAAGGATTAATCCACGGCGTTGTATCCTGTTCGTCATAATCTTTAATTTCGCGAAGTTTTTTCTTCATAAACCTTCCTTTCTTTTCGGGAGGCCGGTCGGGCGGTGATAATCCGCACTTTCGATTTCCGAAGAGTAAAGCCGACCATCAAAACCCTGTTTTCCAGCCCCTTGCCGTAGAGCACAAATCGGTTCTCGTTTCGGGTGGCATGCTTTAAGTCCTCAAAGATCCTTGCCTTGTCATCGTAAAAACAGCTTTCGGCCTCAAGGGCGGACACCCCGTGTTTTTGCTCGTTTTTCTGGACGTTCCACAGGTCCCAGTCGAATCGGATTTCTTTCAACTTGTTGTCAGGATATCGCCAAACTATTGTAGTGTCAACCACTACAATTCCAAAAATTGCTGTCCCTCCAAAAATTTACTGCGCCTCAATTTCGTTAGCAACTTTTTTTGCCACCGGCCGATATTGTCGGTATATAACGGTGAACGGCATCAATTTCCTCCCTGAAATTGGCATTTGAAATTTGGGAGATATACGGTAGAATAAAACTATGTATAGGCCTATTGATGTAAAACCGTTGGCCCGGTATAAAATATGGGTCAAGTTCTCCGATGGCGCGGAAGGCGAGGTCGATTTGTCTCCTCTTATGGGTAAGGGGGTGTTTGCCCGATGGAAAGAGAAGGTGAATACCCTCCATCATCACCATGCCTGAAATCAGCCGTTTCTACGGAATTATCGTCTCCATGTTTTACAATGAAAACATTGAGACAACAACCATTGGAAAAGATAGATCCTCTTAAATAACGGTTTTTCCCCAAATTACTATCTCTCCCAAATTTACTGCCACCTCAATTTCGTTAGCAACTTTTTTTGCCATTGGCCGATAAAGGGGGGTATTCAGGACAATTCACTTTTATGCCTGAACTGCATTTAAATCCCGACCAGCAGGCGCTGTTGCGTGCGTCTCTCGGTTTGTCTCCCGAAGCCCCGTTGGATGAAGGGGAGGTGCGCCGGTTTGTCGAAGAGACGCCCAAAGAGGGGCTCGATCCGGAAATGGTCCGCCAGATCGAGGCGGACTATCGGGCGTTTCGGGAACTGTTGCAGAGAGGCGAAGGGTCTTTTGGCCAACCGGGCATCGGTTCCGTCCTGACCCGGTCTGATTCATCAGTGACGAGACCGCGTCGTGATTATACCGCTGAACTCGGCGATTTTATCGACTGGCTGGCACAGAAGGCCATGCGGGAAGGGCCGGCAGAGGTCAGAACAAGATATTTGTCGGAAGTGATCCGGCGCGCGATCGTCTCGTTTTTTGAGTATGTCCCGCCGCCGGATGAGGCTGATGCGGCGGAGGTGGGAATTCCGGAGGAAAACCTGCATATTTACAACAACGACACCTGGCTTGAGCTTCTCGGCAATTCGCGTCTTAGAAGAAACATTGATCCCAATGCTTCAATTGATCAGCTTTGTAGGAGGCTCTTTGGGTTCGATCGTTTGTTGCACTTAAACGCGCCTGTTTTAATCATACGTAACGAAGTCAGGCTCACAGCAACGGCCTTGCGTCGCCTGCTATTACCCGAAGTGTTTATTCGCTTGGAGCAGGAGTCACTATCGGGTCTGTCACCGCGCATTCGGCAACATCCCCTGCTGGGCAAGCACCCCGTTCTGGCCAAAAAAATTGCCCGTCTGCTTGAGGCCGGACTGGTTATGAATAAACAGCGATCAATGACAATCGACATGATGAGCTTTATTCATACCTCTCCTGGGGGGCAGGAGCATGAAATGGGGCGGCCCTTCTTGTGGCGCTGATCAATCAAACCGCGGAGGAAGATTTCGATCTCCTGAAAGAATTTACAGGATATTATTCACCTGCCAACGGGCTCAATTCCGTTGTCAATAGGCTTCCGTCCGCAAAGGTCCTCGCCCTTAAAAATCAAAGGCTCCTTTCATGGGCTGTTGAGAAGGTCATGGTTGAGGCAGTGATCGAACGAAGGGGATATTATGCAGATGATGATATGTGGCCAGGGCCAGCCGAAACTTTAAGACGATTTGTCATTTACAACCCCGGTATTGAAACGCTCAAGGCGATGATTGCCGTATTTCCCCTCGAAGCAATGCGCAACCATTTGAACTGGCTGGTCAACCATATCCCCAAAGGGTCGAATACGCGCGATACGCGGCGCGATATTGCCGAATTCATGCTTGTCACCCTCCGGATGGGCGATCTACCAGACCACCGCTATGGCAGTAAAGAAATCGGTGATTTTCTTAACGCCGTGATCCCCTCCATCGACCGGAACCAGCCCAATCGGTCCGATCGCAACGACACCGTGCTTGCCTTTGCCCGGTTTTCGCGCATGCTGGCCAACATCCAGAGGGTCTTATCCGAATTGCCGTTGCATGAATTAACGACCCAGATCGCTCTTTGGCGCACAGCCTGCGGAAAAAAGGAATTCCTTAACGCCGCGAACTTTAGAGAAATGGGAGAGCGTCTTGATCAGATGGTCTTGGATTATTTTTTTGCCGCCTGTAAACTCCCCGTCAGACTTCAAAGGAAAATCAGGGCCACGTACGCCGACCCCGAGTCGGTCTTGCGAAAGGATAATCTTTTTCTGACACTGATGGGGTATTATTTTTTCCAGACCGAAATCGGAAAAGAAATCGTCATCCGGTATTTAGCCGCCCTCGTTAAGGATAAAAAGTTGAAGAAGGAGGGGCTTAAGCCCGGTCGCGCAGTGGCCTCCCTGAAAATCGGCGGGGAACAGCTTTCCGGGCAATTTCTGGAGATTCTCCATAGCATCCTGGAACACCTGGGGGTTGAAAAGAGCGGCGAGATCGAGAATGACAGGCTTAAGGCCGTCGTTCAAAATATCGAAATTACCCTGCGTCTTGGCAAGCCGATTCCGGTCGATCGGCTCGACGGGTGGAAAAAGGAGATCGGCGCCTTGGAGGTCAACGCCGACTATCCCCACATCGGGGAAATTTTGCACAACATCGACCAGATTGCCAAAACTCAAGCAGGCGGGGGATCGCGGCAGGTTGAAACGGCCGATTTTGAACTCACGATTTCCGACAGCCTTGCGGACATCGCCTTGGCGGGTGAATATCCCCTTCGTACCTGCCAGCGTCTTTCGGCGGCGGGTGATTTCAATTCCGACGGCGAGCCCGTCGCGCGGGCCCTTCATCCGAGCATTTTTGTGGCCAACCTGCGGAATACGGCTACCGGTGAAATTGTGGGAAGAACTATTCTGGAAAACAGTAGAAGCGGCAGGCGTCCCCCGGGAAAGTTTCTTTTATTAGTTGAACGGCGCTATCTTGTCGGCGATGTGTCCCGACACGATTTTGATCTGTTGCTCTTGAGACAACTGGTTAATCAGGAAGGGGTTGACGATGTTGTTTTTGCCAATGCCACGGTCAATGGGGCTGTTATGGGTGTGGTGGGGGTTGGGAATCTTCCTGGGGGTATCTACCGCGATACATTCAGGTCCGGCAAAAAATATGAAACTCATTTGGCAATTGATATAACAAAGTTGAAAGCAATTTGGGCCCGAAATCCGCAGTTTGATCCGTTGAATCCTGAATCGGATCCCAATCCCGACATCATCGGCGGCGAAGGAGATACGGAGGATCACGAACCGATGATTGATGAGTTGTCGGAGAAGAAGGCCGGTCCGCCGCCCGCCGCATTACGCCCCGTTTTTCCGGGAACATTGTCTGCCGGTGTGGTCCCTGACCCGGTCATTGCAAGCGGGATGAACAGCGGCCCCCTTGCAACAGGGTTGGAACTTTATTCGGGCGGTATGGCCGCGCCCTGGTGTGCTCCTTTAATTCCGTCGGTGAATCTTTCCGTCCCGCTCGGAGCCATTGTCGCAACCGCTCCGGCTTTTACCCCGGTTTTCGCACCCATCTTCGAGGCGCAACCCTTCATGCCTGTAATGGCTTTTTCGGTTCCCTTATGAAAGGGGATCTTTCAAACGGCCCGGCCGCCGGTGATAATACCCGTTGCGAATCGGCGGGGTTGGATTATAATGATTTTGTGCATAATTGGAGTTGCGACATCAAAAAATTAAGGGACCATTCAAGGAAGGGAGCCGCGCTTTTTGAACTCGAACAAAAGGTCAATTTTGGATTGGCCCGTTCCAAAATTTCGAAAAAACAACTCCTCCGTTACTGGAAGGAACTTCAACTCGATCCCGATCGCCGCCGTTTCCTGTCATTTCTCTTGCTGTGAAATTCGTCCCATCGAAGAAGGTGGCGTATTTCATTGCAGTCGGTGTTTCACCACCGAGTGAAACATGCAAAATTATGGAATCGAAAATCCTGACCCTTCAACATGATTGTAAAACTCAACGACAGCGACTGGCAGCATTTTTTTATTGCCGAGGCAAAAAAATTGAAGCCGAAAATTTTCCGGAAATAAACAGGGCTTGAATTTATTAATTTTTTTATCCTTTGACTAAGCCCGCCTGGTGTGGTCGAATCGCACCAATTTTTCGATTCATGCTGTCCCCCTCCCAAATCCTTTTCTCCCTCATTCTGGTGAATCTTTTTGCCTGGTCTGTCGCCTTTGCAAATTTTCTCTTTTTTTTCCGCCGCCGAAAAATAAAGGAAACCGTTTTTTCCCCCCGTGTTTCCATCCTGAAGATCTTTTACGGCGTTGAAGAGGGGTTGGCCGAAAATCTCGAAAGTTTCACGCGGATCGATTACCCCCATTATGAGTTGATTCTGTCCGTTCTGGACGGCGACGATCCGGCGATTCCCCTCCTGAAACGTTTCATGGACAATCATCCCCACTGTCCCATAAAACTTGTCGTCAGGCCCTCGCAATTGGGCCCCAACAGGCAGGTCTGCAACTTTTACAATGCCTTTTTGGAGGCCTCGGGGGAGATTCTTGTCTTGAGCGACAGCGACACCATTGCTACGCCCGACTATATCCGTCAACTGATCAAACCGCTGGAAGACAGGCGCGTTGGCCTTGTGTCGGCGGTTCCCTTGATGGTGGGAGCCAGGGGATGGGCGGGGTATGCCAATACGCTCACCTACAATCTGATGATTCCGCTCGTGGACGTCTTGTTTCAATATCTGACTCCCGTGGGGATTGGCCCGGCCATGGCCTTCCGCCGCGAGGCCTATCTGAAAACAGGGGGGTTCAAGGCGATTGCCCGCAAACTGACGACCGACCAGGAACTGGCCAAACTTTTCGCATTGGCGGGGTACAAGACCCGAGTGGCCCCGTATCTCATCCGGACGCACGAAAGAAACCAGGGCATCATCGGCCATGCGGGGCATACTCTCCGGTGGATGGTGGCGGTTCGTGTCGCCTCTCCTGTTGCGTATCATTTTTTTATTTTGACCTGCCAGTCCCTGTTTGCCCTCCTTCTTTTGTTTTTGGAGCCGGGAAGCCCTTATTCGTGGGGAATGTTGCTGATGGTGATTGCTTATCGAACCGTCATGCCTTCTTTTCTCGATCGGGTTATCTATCGGCAAGGCATTCCTTTTCTCTACTTCTTCTCGGTTCTGATCGCCGACCTTCTTTTCCCTTTTGTGTGGCTGGCGGGCTATTTTCAACGCACGGTGGTCTGGGGAAAATACCGGTTTGTCGTTGAAAACGGAATCGTGCGCGCCGAGGAGATTAGTGAGACGGGAAATCTTGAAGGGGAAGTACGGGTCAATCCCGGTTATGTGCCGTAACCGGCTGTTGACAAAGTCCCGCCTTTTCCCGCCGCCTGCCGGGATAGAGTTGTGATCGCCGGGATCACCGGTCTTTTAAAAAAAAGTCCTCAAGGGCAATCCCTTCGACAGCTGACGACTTAAAAGGGGTGGCGCAGACGACGTTGAGCTTTTTTTTGGGAAATATCTTCGGAAACCAGGCAAAATCCATCGGACCGGACGCCCCCCGTTTGACCTCGACAAATTCCCCGGCGGGCGTGAAAAAGTCGATTTCGTGCTCCTTCGACTGCCAGAAATGAATCGCCTCCGGATTTTCAACGCCGGCCAGCACGGAGCGCCGCCAGATTTCCTGGGCGATCCCCCACTCCAGAAAAACGGCCTGTTCCTCCTCAGAAAGGGCCTCCCAGTCTGAAACAGCGCGGATCCCCGCCGGATGGAGGGCCACAACCGCCGCCAGATTGATAAAATTGAATTTGGACGGCTTGCGGAGCTGGGGGAGAAAATTGTTTCCATCGACGGGCCATGCGGGAAGGACACACATCAGATCGCCCAACTGCTCGATATAGCCGGCGGCCACCGTGTTGTTGGCCATGCCCGACTCGCGGGCCAGCTTGGCAAAGCCGACCGGTTTGCCCCCCTGCTTGAAAAGGATGGCCAAAAGATTGGAAAGGGCGATCCGCGACCGTCCCGACGAGACGATTTCACCGAAAATCCAGTCGCGGATCGACTGGATGAAATATTCGGGAAGACGCCCGGACTGATGCATTTCGTTCAACGCAACGGGGGAACCTCCGGTCAAGAGGTAGGCGATCCAGGTTTTTGGGCCCGGTTTGTCCGAGGTCTGCGCGTGAAACTGACGGTACGAAACGGGGAGGAAAAGGTATTCGCTTTTGGCCAGTTTTCCCTTTCGTCCGGGGAGCCTCTCCGAGCCGTGCCGCAAGTCGGCGGCGCGGGAGCCGGTGGTGACAATCAGCACATCCCGCAAATGTCCGCGGTCGAGGATTTTTTTAATGACCTTTTCCCAGCCGTAAACAGCGGTGACCTCGTCGATAAAAAGGCGCCGGACCTGCGTCCCGGCAGGATAGAGTTGGCCTACCTCCAAAAGGCTTTCGCCGAAATGCTCCGGCGAGACGATCTCATCGCCGTTCAAATAACAGGCCGAGCCTTTGCCGAATTTTCGGATCGTGTTGACGCATTCCCGTTCGAGCCAGGTGCTTTTTCCGTACTGCCGCGGGCCGCGGATAGTGATAAGGCCGGGCTGAACGGGGAGTTCATCGAGGCCGAACTCGAACCGAAAACGGAGCGTTTTGGCCTCCAGTTCGGCCAGATGAGGCATAAGCCCCGGCCGGTCGATTTCCCCCCGGCTTAAAAGGTTGTTAATTTCCCTAACGTCCATAACGTTAAGATACCTAACGTTTATAACGTTAGCAATAATTTTTTTGGCAAAAAAGGGGGCAACTTTTTTTGCCCTCGGCCGATAAAGGGTGATATTCCAATCATTCACTCTTATGGCCGATCCAATCGATCCAAATAAGGGCGCCCTTTCGCCCCCACCCGATCTCGTAGAGGAACCTCCGATCAGCGAGGAGGGGGCCACAGCTTCCCCCCCTTTGACAAACCTGTCCGCCGGCAGTGTGGCGGAGGGGGGTGAGGGGGGATTTGTCGGTGGCGACAAATTTGTTTCTACTTCTCCCCCCGCCGCGCCCTGGTGCGGTCCTTTAACAACCCCGTCAGTGAATCTTTCCCTTTTGCCGGCGGCGCTCTCCGCCGCCGCGACTGTTTTTTCTCCCGTTGCCGCCCCGGCTTTTACGACGCCGTCTTTTGTGCCTGTGCCATAACCGGCTGTTGAAAAAAAAGGGGGGTA